>JAPPMM010000017.1 GCA_028819075.1 Gammaproteobacteria bacterium | reverse complement strand
GGACAAGAGTTATCGCATATGATCTAAAGCTATGAATATCAATAGCTTATAAAATTAACGCCCATCGAGCCATGGGAGAGCCCGCCTCGAGAGCCTAACCTATCTGGGACTCATTCCCGGGAACCTCCCGGTGACAGCGCGACCTGCTCGAAAGACGGAGGTTCTGGTTGACCGAGATGGCGGACCGGATCGGCCGAGTGATGTCGGAGACCTCGATGATCGCCGCCAGCCTGGACACCCTCTTGCACAGGCTCGGGCGCGACGGCGAGGCGGAACCCGGGGCTCGGGAGGTTGTCGAGGCTGTGCTCCACCACCCCGAGCGCTACCGCCTCCTCGATCCCATGCGGGGAGCGTGGAGCGCCGGCGACCTGCACCAGTCGCCGGGACCCTACGCCGATGCGCTCTCGGAGCAGTATCTCACGCCCTGCCCATGGGTGGTCCTTCTTGAGACCGACGATCGACGTTACATGCACGGCGACCCGCTGGTGCGCTGGAACCACCGAACCCTCGCCTGGCTCGCCCGCAGCCTGGACGTGAAATCACCCTCCGCCGTCAACCGCTGGTTCCGGCTGCTGAGGGAGCATCGGCGCCTGCGGGAGCGGCGCAACGCGGCCGGGCTGCGCTTTGCCTACCCGTCCGCCGGCCCGGGGACGAGGCGGAAGGTCCCTGCCCACCAGCCGTCCTCGGCATCGTCGTCCCGCAGACGGAAACCGAAGGGCGCGGCCTCGTAGGCGAAGTCCCCTGCCTCTTCGGCGAGCAGCCCCGAAACCACCAGCCATCCGCCCGGCGCCAGGGCGCCTGCAAATCCCGGCAGAAGAGCGGTCAGCACCCCGCTCTCGATGTTGGCGGCCACGCCGTCGAGGGGGTGGTGCGCCGCGAGCCAGTCGGGCGAAACCTTCCGTTCGTGGATTTCGACCGCATGCGCGGCCTGGTTGGCGTCCACGTTGACGCGGGCTGCGGCACACGCGAAGGGATCGTTGTCCGCGGCTAGCACGCGAGCGGCGCCGAGCCCGGCCGCGGCTATGGCGAGGATTCCGGTACCCGTGCCCACGTCGG
This sequence comes from Gammaproteobacteria bacterium, assembly GCA_028819075.1. Classification (NCBI taxonomy): domain Bacteria; kingdom Pseudomonadati; phylum Pseudomonadota; class Gammaproteobacteria; species Gammaproteobacteria bacterium. The sequence continues at coordinate 220,685 of JAPPMM010000017.1, read as the reverse complement.
CGATGTCGGTCCCCGGGCGAACCGCGGTGTCGAGCAATCGCAGGGCGCTACGGGTCGAGGCGTGGCGGGCGGTGCCGAACGCCATGCCGGGGTCGAGGGTGATCAGCACGCCTCCGTCCGGCTCGTGGGGGACATCCCAGGTCGGCGCCACGGTGATGCGGCGACTGACCCGCGTGGGCCCAAGTCCCTGCCTCCACGTCTCCGCCCACTCCTCGTGCGGCTGCCAGCGCCAGCTCAGATCGACGGTCCGGCCGGCTGCCCCGTTCAGTTCGCTGCCGAGGGCGGCCAGAAACGCGGGGACGTCGCCGGGGGGCGGGAAATGCGTGACCAGCGTCCCGTCCGCCTGCTCCACCACGGCGCGCGCACCCCTGTGCACGAGTTGCGCGGCCACCACGCCGACCGCGGCGGAGTCGGGTACGCCGGCGACGACGGTGAGCCAGCGGTCGGGTATCACGGAAGGCGCTTCGCCGCTCTCCGGTGCCCGGGCGGATGCATCCACGGGACTGGTGCTACGGGACGAAGGCTTCCTTCACGCGGGCCCAGAACCCCCTCCTCCCGCGCCCCGCATCCTCGGGAACCGGATCCTCCACCTCCCGCAACCGTTCCAGCGCCTCCCGCTGACGACGGTCGAGGTTCTCGGGAGTCCATACGACCACGCGCACAAGCTGGTCGCCCCTCATGCCGCCCTCCAGATCCGGCACACCCAGGCCGCGCATGCGCAACATCTCGCCGGTCTGGACCCCGGCGGGCACCGAAAGGGGCGCGCTGCCCTCGACGGTCGGCACCTCCAGACGATCGCCCAACGCGGCCTGGGTGAAGGTCACGTGAAGCTCGTGGACGAGGTCGTTGCCGTCCCTCCTGAAGTCGGGATGATCCTCCACGGCGATCAGAACGGTGATGTCGCCGCGCGGCCCTCCCCGGGGTCCGGCGTTCCCCTGCCCCCGCAGGGTGATGTAGTTCTCCGAGGAGACGCCCGCCGGGACCTCCACCGTGATGGTGGATTCCTCGCGTACCCTCCCCTCTCCGCGGCATGCGGGGCAGGGATCCTGGATGACCTGTCCCTCCCCGCCGCACCTGCGGCACGGCTGCACGCTCACGAACTGCCCAAAGGGGGAACGCTGGCTGATGCGCTCCTGGCCGGTGCCGCTGCAACCCGGACAGAGCGTCGGTCCGGCACCGCGCGCCCCGGTGGCCCCACAATCCTCGCACGGCTCGAGCAGGCTTACCCGCAAGCGCTTGTCGACCCCGCTCGCGACCTCGACCAGCGTCAGGGGAAGCCGCAGCCGAATGCCCTTCCCTCTCCGGCTGCGCGGGGTGCCCCCGGAACGGCGGCCGAACAGGTCTCCGAAGGTGCCTCCGCTGCCGAAGTCCCGCATGAAGATCTCGATCGCGTCGGAGAAGTCGAAGCCGCCAAAGCCGGCCCCTCCCTGGCCGCGGTTCAGCCCCCGCTCCCCGTACCGGTCGTAGACCTCCCTTTTCTCCGGATTGCTCAGAACCTCGTACGCGCGGGTGACCTCCTTGAAGCGCTCCTCCGCCTCCCGCGAACCCTGATTGCGATCCGGGTGGTGCTGCATCGCCAGACGCCTGTACGCCTTCCGGATCTCCTGCACGTCCGCGCCCCGGGACACCCCCAGGGTCTCGTAGTAGTCTGCCATTCGGACCCCGCGCTCAGCGCAGAATGTCGTTCACGAGTGAAGAAGTGTAGCCCACCAGGCTGATCACCTTTTCGTAGGGCATGCGCGTGGGGCCGATCACCCCCACCACCCCTTTGAGCCCGCCCACATGGTACTCGGCGGTCACGAGCGTGAAGCCGGACAACGCTTCGTCCTGATGCTCCCGGCCGATCGTGATGCGCAGTCCGCCGCTGTGGCGGCGGTTGCTCAGCACGCTCTCCATCAGCTGGTTGCGCTCGGTCAATTCGATAAGGCTCTTGAGCCGCTGGCCGCTGGTGAACTCCGGCTGGCTGGCAAGCACCGAGGTCTGTCCGAAGAGCACCGGCGATTCGCCGGCTTCCGGCCAGTCCAGCAGCGACTGGGCGGACTCCATGAAGATATTCAGCAGCTCGGTGGCGGTATCGCTCTCCGTGCCCGGATCGCGCAGGCGTTCGGGCAGCGACTCCCTCAGGTCCGCGAAGGTGAGCCCGGCGAGACGCTCGTTGAGGATGACCGTGAGGGTCACCAGGGTATCCCGCGGAATCTCCAGTGGAAGATCGACGTAGACCGTGCGAACCAGTCCGTTGCGCACGGTGGCCACCATGAGCGCCTTGTGCGAGGACAGCCGGATGAGTTCGATCTTCTCGAGTACCGCCGAGTCCAGGCTCGGCACCAGCCCCAGGCCCAGCTCGTGGCTGATCAGGCTGAGGGCGCGGGTGGTTCGCCGTACCAGGCGCTCGATCGGGGAGGCGGCATCCGGGTCGAGTTCTTCCTCGATGCGGTCGCGCTCCGCGTTGGTCAGCGGCGCGGGGCGGATGAGGCGGTCGACGAAGTACCGGTACGCAGTGTCGGTCGGCACCCGGCCGGCGGACGTGTGCGGCCGGGCCAGGAAACCCTTCGACTCCAGCTCCGCCATGGTGTTGCGGATGGTGGCGGACGACACCCCCAGCTTCCAGCGCCGGTTCACCGAATGACTGCCTACCGGGCCGGCCGTATCCACGTAGGTGCGCACCACGGCCTCCAGAACCTGTCGTTCTCGAGGCGTCAGCTCCTCGCGGACGACGATGCGCTCGCGCAATCGCCCTGTCCGCATCGTCATTCCCCGTTCCTTCGATTCGTCACTGCTTCGTCCAATTCGATGGCGAGAGCGTCGAGCAACAGCCAGCCTTCGACGGTAAGGCGAAGTCTGCCGGCTTCGGCCCGGGCCCAATCCCACCGCATCCATCGCTCCGTCACGGCCGCCGCCCGCGCGGGAATCGACGCGAGGGAAACGCCCCTGCGTGCGCGGAGTCCCAGCCAGATCCGTTCCAGGCGCAGCTCGGCCCGGTCCAGCAGCTCGTGTCCCGCGATCGCGGAGTCCCCCTTCGCGACCGATGTACTGTATTCCTTCCAGTCACGCAGGTTCCAGCGGCGCAAGGGCTTGCGAAAGCTGTGCGCCCCATTCCCCAGACCCAGGTAGGGACGGCCCGACCAGTACACTTCGTTGTGGCGCGACTCCCGGCCCGGCATGGCGAAACTGCTGACCTCGTAGTGAAGGTAGCCCGCGCCGGTGAGCCGTTCCACTGCCGCCAGATACTCGTCGCGGTACCGACCCTCGGAGGCGACCCGCTCGCGCCCGTCGGCCACGGCACGCCCCAGGGGCGTACGCGGCTCCACGGTCAGCCCGTAGAGACTCATGTGTTCGACGCCAAGGTCGAGCAGGCGTTCGAGGTCGTCGTCCCAGTCCCGCGCCAGGTGCCCCGGGAGGCCGAAGATAAGATCCGCGCTCACATTTCCGAAGCCGGCCCGCCGGGCGTTGCGCACCGCCTCCGCGGCGCCTGCGGAGCCGTGCAGGCGTCCCATCCAGCGCAGCGAGGCCTCGTGGAAGCTCTGTACGCCCAGGCTGACGCGATTCACGCCCGCCTCTCGCCAGGCTCGCGCAATGCCGGGAGTGAAGCTCTCCGGGTTCGCTTCCGCCGTCCACTCCAGGAAGGGGTGGCTCAGAAGGCGCGGACCGAAAACGGATGCGAGTCCGTCCATGGCGCCGGTACCCAGGAGGGACGGCGTGCCTCCGCCGACGTAGAGGGTATCGAGGGGTTCCGGGAATGAGAACAGTTCCTCGCGCAGGATCTGGTCCCATTCCCGGGAGATCGCCCGCAGCCAGGCGTCGTCTCCGCCCTCGCGGTCGACCGTTACGGCGAAGTCGCAGTAGGAGCAGCGGCGCGCGCAGAAGGGCGCGTGCACGTAGACGGATGATGTCGCGCCATCCCGCGAAGACGGCGCTTCCCGGGTTTGCTTCCCGCACCGGGTGCCGGCAGCACTGGGCACTTCGTCCATGGGCCGTCAGGTAAGGGATCTGGCAAAGCGCAGCCCGGGCGCTCGCCGCACCCATCCTTGAACCTCCATGACCGACAGGATCGCCGCCGCGGTGGCGATATCCAGGCGGGCCCTTCGGGCCAGGAGGTCGATGTGGTCGGGCTCCGCCTCCAGCGCGTCCCACAGGGCCCGCTGGCGGGCGTCCATTCCAGAGGGGATCCGGTCGCGGGAGCGCGCCTCCGGCAATGCGTCCGCGAGGCCGGTTCCGAAGAGCACGTCGTGGGCGCTCGTAACCAGTCCGGCTCCGTCGCGGATCAGGGCGTTGGCTCCCTCGCTCCGGGGACGGCCGACCGTTCCCGGAACCGCAAACACGTCGCGGCCGAGTTCCAGGGCGTGCTCGACGGTGATCAAAGCGCCGCTCCTCCTGGCGGCCTCGACGACCACCACCGCCTTCGACAGACCGGCAATCAACCGGTTGCGCCGGGGGAAGTGGTGCGGCAGAGGCGCCTCGCCGGGAAGAAACTCGGAGACCACCAGACCTCTCTCGAGGATGTCCCGGAAGAGCCGGCGGTGGTAGGGCGGATAGGCTACGTCGGGGCCGCACCCGAGCACCGCGATGGTGCCTCCACCGGCGGCCAGCGCTCCCCGATGCGCGGCGCCGTCGATTCCCAGCGCCAGCCCGCTCACGACCGCCACTCCCGCCCGGGCCAGCCCCTCCCCCATGCTGCGCGCCATGCCGCGCCCGTACTCGCTGGCCTTGCGCGACCCCACCACGGCCACGGCCGGAGGGTGCAGCAGGGACGGATCTCCGCGCAGAAAGAGAAGCGGCGGTGGATGGTGCAGGTGCTTCAGCCGCTCGGGAAACCCGGACAAGCGGTATCCGGTCGCCAACGCCCCTGCCCGCCGCGCGATGGCGAGCACCTCCTCGAGCGGGCGCGTGATTTTGCGCGCGTCGCGCGCCCGGCGAGCCTTCAGCGGCAGCTTCTTCTTGTCTGCGGAGAACGCCTTGCGGGCGGAACCGAACTTGTCGATGAGTTGCCGCAGGGTCACCGCCCCGAGTCCCTCGTGGAGAGTCCAGTGAATCCGGGTGATGACCTCGTCGTCCATGACATCGAGCGGCGCCTCCGCCACGGGGACGGTCGATGCGTCGGGCACGACGGTCACCTCGGCCGGGTTCGCCGCCAGAGCGCTTCGCACAGTTCGTCGAGACCTCGGCGGGTCACCGCCGATACCGCAAAGCACCCCCAGGCGTCGGGGGCTTCAATGCGGGGCGCCGGCTCGCCGGGATCCACCAGGTCCATCTTGGACACCACAAGGCAATGCTCCCTTGCGGCCAGCGCGCGGGAGTGGCTCCGCAGCTCGGAGCGCAGGCGCCCGTACTCCGCCTGGGGATCGCTCGAGTCGGCCGGAATCAGGTAGACCAGCGTGCGCGTGCGCTCGACGTGGCGCAGAAAGCGCAGCCCCAGCCCCTTCCCCTCGTGGGCACCCTCGATGATGCCCGGGATGTCGGCCAGCACGAAGGATCGGAAGTCGGGCAGGTGAACCACCCCCAGGCTGGGGACGAGCGTGGTAAAGGGATAGTCCGCCACCTTCGGCCGGGCCGCCGAAACGCTCGAGAGCAGGGTCGACTTGCCGGCGTTGGGTTCACCGACCAGGCCGACATCCGCGATCAGCCTGAGCTCGAGTTCGATGCGCCGCGCCTCTCCCTCCGCGCCGGGCTCCCATCGCGTCGGGGCCTGGTTGCGCGACGAGGCGAAGCGGGTGTTGCCCCGCCCCCCCCGCCCCCCCCGGGCGACCACCACCCGGTCGTGGGCCGCGAGCAGTTCCCCCATGAGTTCCGAGGTGCCGGCGTCCCGCACGGTGGTGCCCGGCGGGACGGACACCACCCGGTCCGCGCCGCTGCGGCCGGTGCGGTTGTTGCCCCCTCCGTGCTGCCCCCTCTCCGCCCTGTAGTGACGCCGGTAGCTGAAGTCGAGCAGGGTCGACAGCTGAGGATCCGTGACCAGCACCACATCCCCCCCGCGGCCGCCGTCTCCCCCGGAGGGCCCCCCGCGCGGCGTACCCTTCTCGCGCCGGAACGCCTCGGCCCCCGATCCGCCGGTTCCCGCGGCGACCTCGATGACGGCGCGGTCGACGAAGATCCCCTCCCCCATCTGCTACCCTTCCCCGCGGCGGGACAGCACCCGGCGCAACGTGGCGCGCGCGGCCTCGCTTCGCGCGTCGTCCATGAAGCGGGCAGCCACTGCCAGGGTCTCCGCCAGCGCAGCCGCCGACGCTCCCAGGTTGAGCCCCCCGCGCAGGTGCGAATAGAGCTGCGGACCCGCGTCGGCCACGGCGAGCAGGGCCGCGATGCAGTACTCCCGGGCGAGCGGGGCCAGCCCGGGGCGGGCGAGCACCTTCCCGTAGCCTTCCACCACCATCCACCGCTCCATGTCCGGGTGCAGGCTCCGGACGCTGTCGCGCAGCTCGCGGTACTGCGTGGAGTAGACGCGCCGGCAGAGCGCCGCGCCCCGGCGCGCCCAACCCGGCCAGTCGTCGGGGCTGGCCTCCGCGGGTGGTGCCGGGCCGACCTCCCGCCACGCGGCAAGCGCGGCCAGCGCGGCCGGATACCCCACGAACAGATAGCTCTGCAACAGCGCCTCCTCCACCTCGGTCGCGTCGGCAGTGCGTGCCGCCTCCGCCAGCGCGGCGCGGAGGGCGTCCTCGCGTCCCGCAGCCAGTGCGGCGCTCACCCTCACCAGCGACCGCTCCGCCGGGGTGAGCGCCGGCGCGCGCACGATCCCATCCCCAGGCGTACCGCTCACCGATCCACTTCAACCCGGAACGCGTTCTCGATCCGTCCCACATCCACCCCCAGGGTATTGAGCACCTCCACGCGCCCCCGGGCAAGCGCCGCGATGTCGTCCGCGTCCGCCACGCCCAGATCCGACAGCACCCCGACAAGCGCAACGTCGCTCGCGCGCCGGGCCCCGTCTTCCACCTTGAGAGCGAAGCCCAGGCCGCGCCCGCGCACGCCTCCGCAGTACACGCCCTCGGCGCCCGTCTTGACGAACACCCGTCCACCCAGCCGTTCCATGACCGCCGTACAGACACGACCCGTGCCCGCGACCGCGAACGGATGCCCCGTCATCGCGCCCACGATGCGCGCCGCGGGTTCTCCCGCATCCGCCGCCGCCGTGAGACGCGCGAAGGACGCCGCCATGTCCGCCAGCGGGAGCGCGAAGGTCACCACGCCGCATCCGTCGGTGCCGGTCACGAGTTCCGATGCGGCCACCCCCGTCCAGCGCGCGATCTCGGCGCGCATGCGCTGCTGCACGGGATGGCCGGGCTCGAGGTATCCCTCGGGAGGCCAGCCGTTGGCCACCGCCAGCGCGAGCATCCCCGCGTGTTTTCCCGAACAGTTGTTGTGCACGGCGCCCAGGCGAACGCCCCGTGCCCACAGCTCGCGCGCCCGTTCCGGCCGCAGAGACGGGTGCGGCCCGCACTCCAGCGCGCGCTCGTCCAGTCCCGCCCTGGCCAGCATGCTTCGGGCCAGAGCCAGGTGTCCGCGTTCGGCGTTGTGGGACGCGCAACACAGCGCCAGCTCCTCTTCCGTGAAACCGAACCTTTCAAGGACGCCGTCCTCCACCAGCGGAAGCGCCTGGAAGGGCTTCGCGGCCGACCGATAGAACGCCACGCGCCCCGCGTCGCCACAACCGCCGATCAGCCGCCCGCGGGCATCGGCTACCGCCACATGCACCCGATGCACAGACTCGACGGCACCAGAGCGCGTAACCCGGACGCACGGCCCGCGGCCAGCCCGGCGCGCCGGTGCACTCATATCCCGGCTCACGAAAGCTGCGGACGCCGTGCGCGACTCGCACGAGAAAGGAACACCGTTTCTCCGGGCGATGGAATGGCGGGATGAGCCGGCCGCCGTCCGGGGGCCGGCGGACGCGTCCTCAGCGGGATCCCGCGCCCGGCGAACCGTCTCCGGCGATGCCGCCTGGCGCTTGAACGGCGCTGTTCGCGAGCGACTTCTCGGCGGCCACCAGATCGAACAGGTCCTGCTGCGACCGCGCGCGCGCCAGCAACTCGACGGCGCGCGCCAGCGGCGGATCGGCGGTCATCAGGCGCAGAAACTCGCCTTCCCGGCCCGCGCGCCTGCGGGCGATCTCGCGCTCCAGCTGGAACCGCAGATAGCGTTCCGCACGCTCAAGCGTGGCGGCCTCGGCGTCGATCCCCCGATCGGCAAGGTGCTGCCGGAAGCGCGCGAGGTCGGCGTCCTCGACCGCGGAGCCCGGAGGGGCGTCCGGCCGCTCCTGAATGTAAAGGACGGCGAACTCGAACACGGCGCTGCTGAAGCCGCGCGCGTGCCGGTCCAGGCGAAGCACCGCCGCCTCTTCGTCGTCGGTCAGGGTATCGGGAAGGACATGGAGATCCGGAGTGATGCCGCCGCCACCGAGGACGCGTCGCCCCCCCAGAGACCGGTACGGCTGCCGGTCCTCGCCGTCCGACCGCTGAACCCACTCCCCCGACAGGGTCAGCACGACATCCTCGAAGGCCGATTCGTCACCCGCCCGGGCCTTCTGAATCGAGCGCCCCGACGGCGTGTACCAGCGCGCCGTCGTCAGCTTGAGAACGTTGCCCCCGCTCAGCCGGTAGAGCGTCTGCACCAACCCCTTTCCGAATGAGGTCGCCCCCAGGACGAGGGCCCGGTCGTGATCCTGAAGCGCGCCGGCGACGATCTCCGAGGCGCTCGCGCTGCGTCCATTGATCAGAATCACCAGGGGAAGCCCCGGGAAGGATTCCCCCTGCCCGGTGCGCAGCACCGAGTTCTGGCTCCTCGTGCGGCCACGCGTCTCCGCGACCGTCAGGTCCTCGTCGAGGAAGAGGTCGGCAAGCGCGACGCCCTGATCCAGCAATCCGCCCGGGTTTCCGCGCAGATCCAGGATCATCCGGGTGGCCCCGTCCGCCATCAGGGCTCGGGTGGCCGCCTCGAGTTCGTCGCGGGCGTTTTCGCTGAACACCCGCAGGGGAACGTATCCCACGCCGTCCTGAAAGAGATGGGTGAACGGCACCGAGAGGATCTGAACCGTGGCTCGCTCCAGCGTGTACGGAATGAGCTCCTCGATCCCCGGGCGCCCGATCCTGACGTCCACCTCCGTGCCCGGCCTGCCGCGCAGCGACATCGCCGCCCGATCCGGGTTCCAGCCCTGCGCGGATTCGCCCTCGACCTCCACGATGCGATCCCCCGCGCGGATGCCCGCCCGCTCCCCCGGGGTGCCCGGCAGGGCGCTCATCACCGTGATCCAGTCTCCCTGGCGCACGATCTCCAGCCCCACCCCGGCGTACTCACCTTCGGTATCGATGCGGAGGTTGTCCCATTCGTAGGCGCTCAGGAACTCCGAGTTGGGATCGTCGAGTTCCTCTATGACGGCGTCGATGGCGGTGCCGTAGAGCGCATTCAGCTCGACCGGGTCCACGAAGTCCTCCGCCACCCGGTCAAGCACCTCTTCCAGGAGACGCGCCTGGAAGTAGACGTTGCGATCCTGCGCGATACCCTGCTGGAGGAACCAGCCGCCACACAGCAGGGCCGCTGCCAGAATGAGGCCCGGAGCAAGCAGTGAGCGGGAGAATCGCATGGGTTTCACGACTCCGCTGAAGGCGGGCTTCGATCTTCCCGCGTGGCTGGTTCACGCGCGGGAACCGCAGTTCCCGGCGTCGGGTCTCCTCCATTGGACGGAACCGGGAGCTGTCCGGTTGCTAACCCCGCCCGCGCCGAAGGTTTCCGGACCGGCGCGCCTGGCGCGTCACCGGTCCTCGATCCACCCGCGGGCGCTGGTCAGGACACGCTCCACGTCCGAGTCATCGTTGTAGACACCCACCGAGAAGCGCAACACTCCGCTACGGATGGCGAGGCGGACGCCATCGGTGTTCAGGCGCGCATGGAGGGCGTTCATCGCCGGATCGTCCGCCGTATAGTGGCGCCCGCCGCCGCTCGCGCCGACCGTCACGATGTGCGCCCGGCGAGGCGACGACGCCCCTCCCACCACGGGCAGTCCGAGCTCGGCGAAGCCCGCGGCCAGCCGGCCCGCCACGCGGCAGACATGCGTCTCAACCGTCTCGACCGTCCACCGGCGGATCAGCCCGAGCGCCGCGCGCGCCGCCACCGCGCCCAGATAGTTGTAGTTGCCGACATCGAAGCGCATGGCGCCCGGACGATAGCGAAGCTCGTCGGCGGAGAAGGCGGTCTCGTGGGCGCCGTCCAGCTCGATGCCGTAACGGGCCACGTGACCCGGGATCAGGTCGTCGGCCACCTCCCGGCGCACGTACAGAAACCCGAACCCGTAGAGCGACAGCAGGCACTTCTGGGTCGCCACCGCGAGGGCGTCGATCCCCGGGCGGCGCACATCCGTGACCGCCGCCCCCACCGACTGGGCCGCGTCGACGAGCGTGAGCGCCCCCACCTCCCGCGCCGCCGCCGCAACCGGCTCCATGTCGGTGACGAAACCTGGGGCGAAGGAGATGCTCGGGACCGTCACCAGGCGCGTGCGCCCGTCCATGGCCGCCACCATCGCCTCCACCGGCACCTCCCCGTCCACCGGCGCCACCGGGCGCACCTCCACCCCCCGCGTGCGTCGCAGGTTGTACCACAGGTAGATGTTGTTGGGATGCTCGAGTTCGGGGCAAAAGACGACGTTGTCCCCCGCTCGCCACGGCAGGCTGGCGGCGAAGAGGTTGAGCCCGTCGGAGACGTTCTTGGTGATCGCGATCTCCTCGGGGTCGGCCCCGACCAGGGAGGCGAAGCCGGAGCGGGCCTCTTCGACCACCGCCCGCAGCTCGTCCTTATCGCCCCCGTCGCACATGCGCGTCTCCAGGTGGGCGGCGGCGGCGTTCCGCACCGGCTCCGCCAGCAGGCAGCGCGCGGCGATGTCGAAATACGCCCGGCGCCCCGCGCCCGGAAAGAGTGCGCGCACCGCGGGGTTCACGAGCCCGCCCCGGAGACCGCGGGCTCGGTCCCGCCCGCGGCCCGCCCCGCCACCAGCGCCGTCCCGACCATGTCCCCCATGATGTTCAACGTCGTGTTTCCCATGTCGACCAGCCGGTAAATGCCCCCCACCATGGCCGCGATTTCGATCGGCAGGCTGAACGCCTGCACGTAGACCAGGGCCACCACGAAACCGCCGCCCGGGATCCCGCCCGAACCCTGCGCGAGCAGGAGCCCGATCGGCAGGATGGCGAGCAGCGCCTCCGGCCCGAACTCCACCCCCGCCGCCTGGGCGGTGAACACCAGCACCGCCCCGAGCATAACCGCGGTGCCGTCCTTGTTGAGTTGCGCGCCCAGCGGCAGCGTGAAGCTGTAGATTCGGCGCGGCATGCCCAGTTTCTCCGCCTTCTCCAGACCGACCGAGAGGGAAGCCAGGCTGGAGGAGGTTGCCGCCGTGGTCGCCCATAGCGGACCGGTATCGCTCAGGAAGCGCCGGGGACGCTGCGCGGTCAGGAAGCGGAGCACGAGCATGTACCCGCAGAAGAGGATCGCCTGCGCGCCCCACACCCCCGTCAGGAAGCGCGCCAGGCCGCCGAGCAGCTCGGCGCCGTAGCGGCCGGCGGTCACCGCCATCAGCGCGCCGATCCCCAGCGGCGCCAGCACGAGCACCAGGTCCACCAGGCGGCGGAAGAGGTCGGCCAGGTCGCGGTAGGCCGCCTCCAGCCGCGCGCGCGCGCCGCCTCCGAGCATCAGGGTGGCCATCCCGATCGCGAGCGAGGCCACCACCACCTGCACGATGTTCCCCTCCGCAAAGGCCTGGAAGAGGTTGACCGGGATCATGTCCAGCAGGACATCCGCGAGCGAGGGAACCGCGCCCACGGCCTCGTCCACCGGAGTGGTCAGCTCCATCCCGGCGCCGGGCCGCAGGAGCGTCATCGCCCCCATTCCCGCGCACAGCGCCACGAGGTCGGTGGCGACGAACCAGGCCAGGATCTTCGCGGCCAGCCGGCCGAACGCGCCCACGCCCGAATGGGCCGCCAGCCCGGCCAGCAGGTTGAAGCAGACCAGCGGCACCGCCGCCAGCACCAGCAACCGGATGAACAGGTCGCCGACCGGCTGGAGCACGGCGGCCCGCTCGCCCAGGATGGCGCCGACCACGATCCCCACCGCCATGCCGGCGAAGATGAGCGCGCCGGGTCCGAAACGGCGGCGTCCCGTTTCCGACGGCCGACTCATGCCCGGTGAACCCGGCGCCCCGGGCCCGGGCCCTTCAGTTCCAGGATTCGGCAAGCGCCAGCGCCCGGTCGAGCAGGATCCCGTAGTAGTCGGCCACGTTGTCCGCCGTGAGCGGAATCCACTCGTCGACCTCCACCGGGTTGCCTTCGAGAATCTCGCCGTTGGGCCGCAGCGTGTGGCCGATATTCCACATGAAGCCGACCAGCGGCTGTCCGCCGGGCTCGAGAGTCAGGGTCTCCTCCCACTCCCAGGTGTTGGAGTAGCCGCCGGGGGGCAGGCCCACCACCGGCCCAAGCCCGTTGTCCGAGATGATGGAGACGAACTGATCCAGGTGCGACCCCCCGCTCGGCCCGGAGATGATCGCGATCGCCCCGCGGAAGTGCACCGGCGCGGGTTCGAGGATCCCGTCCGAGTCGCGCGGGGCGTGCGCGCTCTTGAAGGGCACCGCGTTCGAGTAGGCGTCGCCGCGCGCCAGGGCGGGCGCCACGTCCGTCTCCAGCCAGTCGAGCAGCCAGGTGCCGTCGTCGATCACCTCCGGAACCCCGGAGTCCATCGCGCCCTCCTCGGCGGCTTCGGCCCGCTTTTCGTCGATGAAGGGCTGGATGACGTCGCTCAGGCGCAGGTTGCCGAAGGTGGTCCTGAAGGCGCGCGGCTGCAGGCGCTGCATGGCGTAGGGTCCGAGCGAGCCGCCGCGGCTGCGGGTGACGTCCATCACCAGGGTGTGGTCCAGGAGGTCGTTGGCGGCGGCGTACTCGACCAGGCGGTCGACGTCGGGGACCATGGTCTCCCGGAACCCGTACCACACCAGGACCACGTGTCCGGCCGGGGCCACGGGCACCAGGAAGTCGTAGGTAGGAGTGCTGAGCACGTTGCGGGTGCCGGGATAGCGCGGCTCGGAGAGGCCGGACCACGCCAACTCCGCGGGTTCGTGCCAGGGGAACCGGTACTCCGCCTCGGCCCCGTCGCCGCCGGCCACCACCAGCGTGAGCTGTTCCGGGCGCAGCGCGGGCGGGAAGATGGCGCTGGAGACGGTCATCGCCTCGGCCAGCTTCCAGCGCAGCCCGGCCTCGGTGGAGTGGGGCACATAGACCGCGGCCGCGTCGTGCCACGCCTGCACCGGCATGCCGTTCACTTCGAGCACCCGGCTGCCGACGGGTGGCCCGTCGACTCCTTCCGCGATCTCCCCCACGAAGTAGGCGAGCGCCCCGCTCCCGTAATCGGGGAACACCCTGACGCCCGCCTGGCGGGGCTCGGGGGCGTCCCCTCTGCTTACCTCGACGCCGGCGCTGTCGGGCAGCTCCAGGCCGCCGGGCACCAGAATGACATCGAGGTGGCGGTCGCGGCGCGCGGCGCTGAGCGCCGCCAGCGCGTAGTAGAGCTCCTCCTCGCCGTCGGCGGCGACGACGCGGTCGCGCAGGGCGCGCATCGCTTCGAGCGGATCCAGCCCCAGCGCCTCGTTCTTCACCGGCGAGAAGGCCTCGCGGGCCTCCGTGCGGGCGAGAATGCTCTCGAACAGGGCGGCACGCATGCTCTCGTCGCCGACGCGCCCTGGAGCGGACCCGGAGCCCCCGGCACCGGACTCGGCACAGCCGGCGGCGAGGAGTGCGGCAAGGGACAGCGCGACCATCGACGGAGTCGGTGGGAAGGTCCTCATATGTCTCTCCGATTCAATTCCCCCGGGGACCGAACACGTCGGGCAGGCGGCGCCTCAGACAACCGAGGACGCGCTCCTGGACCCGAAGGGACGAACCCAGACCGCTGACCAGCTCCATGCGCTCCCCGGCCTCGGCCAGCTCAAGATACCCGTCTCTCACCGCGCGCAGAAAGTCGGCGCCCGCGCGCTCGATGCGATCCTCGCTGCCTCCGGCGGCCCGGCGCCGAGCCACGCCCTCCTCAACCGGCACGTCGAGCACCAGGTAGAGATCCGGCCGCAGGTCTCCGGTCGCAACCTCCATCGCGGCACGCACGCGCGCGAGTTCCAGGCCGCGGCCGTATCCCTGGTAGGCCAGCGTGGAGAGGTCGAAGCGATCCGCAACGACCACGTCGCCGCGCGCCAGCGCGGGACGCACCACCTCGCGCACGAACGCCGCGCGTGCCGCCAGGATCAGCAGCAGCTCCGATTCCGCGGGCATCTCCAGATCCGTTCTCCCCAGCACCACCTCGCGAATGGCTTCACCCACCCCCGTGGACCCCGGTTCGCGCGCCAGGGTGCAGGGCACGCCCCGGTCCCGAAGCCACCGGGCCAGGAGCGCCGCCTGCGTGGACTTGCCCGCACCCTCCCCGCCCTCCAGCACCACGAAGCACCCCTTCGGCATCGAGCCTTCTCCGACCTACTACCGGTAGTGGGTGGCCCACGACGGGTAGTGGGCACCCCGGTTCGCCGCGGACGGCCCGCTACTCGTAGTACTCAACGCCCAGATGGGTGATCTGCTCCTCCCCCGCGAGCCAGCGCAGCGTGTTCTTCAGCTTCCAGTGCTGGATGAAGATGTCGTGTTCCGGATACAGGCCGGGCGCCGTCTGAGGGCTCTTGAAGTAGAAGGAGAGCCACTCCTGGATGCCGCCCAGCCCCGAGCGCGAGGCCAGATCGAGGAAGAGCGCGAGGTCCAGGACGATGGGCGCGGCCAGGATGGAGTCGCGGCACAGGAAGTCGATCTTGATCTGCATCGGATATCCCAGCCAGCCGAAGATATCGATGTTGTCCCAGCCTTCCTTGTTGTCGCCGCGGGGCGGATAGTAGTTGATGCGCACCTTGTGGTAGATGTCGCCGTAAAGCTCGGGGTACATCTGCGGCTGCAGGATGTGCTCGAGCACCCCGAGTTTGGAGACCTCCTTGGTCTTGAACGATTCCGGGTCGTCGAGCACCTCTCCGTCCCGGTTGCCCAGGATGTTGGTGCTGAACCAGCCCGAAAGGCCGATCATGCGCGCCTTGAAGCCCGGCGCCAGGATGGTCTTCATGAGGGTCTGGCCGGTCTTGAAATCCTTGCCCGCGATGGGAACCGAGCGCTCGCGCGCCAGATCCTCGAGCGCCTCGAAGTCGGCCGACAGGTTGGGGGCGCCGTTGGCGTAGGGCACGCCCTCCTTGAGAGCGGCCCAAGCGTAGAGCTGGCTGGGCGCGATGTCGGGATGGTTCTCGTCCATGCCCTTCTCGAAGGCGGCCAGCGAGGCGTGCACTTCGCCCGGGCGCACGTACACCTCGGTCGAGCCGCACCATACCATGACCGCGCGATCGCATCCGTGCTGCGCCTTGAAGGCGCGGATGTCCGCGCGCAGCTGCTCCGCGAGGTCGCGCTTGCTGGCGCCCTTCTTCGTGTTGGGACCGTCCAGCTTCTTTACGTATCCGGTGTCGAAGACCGCGGGCATGGGTTCGATGCCGGCCAGGAAGTCCCTGATCGGGTCGAGATGGCGTTCACGGTGCAGCACGCCGGCCCGCACGGAGCTTTCGTAGCCGTTGTCGGGAATCGGGTCCCAGGCGCCGAAGACCAGATCGTCCAGCTCCGCCAGCGGCACCAGCTCCCTGATGAGCGGCGTTCGTCCCTCGGTGCGCTTTCCGAGTCGGATGGTATTCATCTGGGTGAGGCTTCCCGTGGGCTCGGCCATGCCCCTGCGAATTGCCTCCACTCCGGCGACGAAGGTGGTGGCCACGGCGCCGAAACCCGGAAGCAGCACCCCGAGCCGGCCGCTGGCCGGCGGAATCCGTTGTGGTTTTCTCACTGATCGAGCCCCCTGCCTGGGGTGAGCGTCGCCTTCCGTCCCGGCCACAGCTGGCGGGCGGTCAGGAACTGATGATGATGCGCGATTTCGCGCCTTCCTCGATGGCCTTCGAGATGCCCTCGTTCACACGGCCCAGCACCCGGTCGAAGTTGGCCTGGGCCGCAACCAGCCCCTGGTACGCCGGACTCGCCTGCAGGCGCCCGAACGCCTTTTCGTATTCCTCGGCCACTTCGGGCGCGGGCTCCTCGCCGGCGCGCACGCTCCGGGCCACGCTCTCCTCCAGCTTCGCCAGCTCGCTTCGCAGGGTCGCCAGCTCGCGATCGTCATCGGCGCGCCGCGCGGCACGTTGCAGATCCTGATACTGAGCGGTCCGGCCCAGGGCCAGACCCAGTTCGCGCGCCATCTCCTCGATCGCCGCCATTCAGCCTCCCGTTATCGGTCCTCGTTCCGGTGCCGGTGTGCCAGCACCATCCGTTCGCGGCCCGCAAGGTCGGGGATGACGCGCACCCGGGCGAAGGCGCCCGTTTCGTCGATCCGGCGCGCTGCCCGAGCCGCCTGATCGGCGCCCACCTCCAGCGCCAGCAGACCCGCGGGCGCCAGATGCCGCGGCGCACCGGCGATCAGCGGTTCCAGCACCTGCATGCCGTCGGCACCCGCGTCCAGCGCCCGTCGGGGCTCCCAGTCCCGCACCTCCGGCTCCAGGCCCTCCAGTTCGGCACTGGGGATGTAGGGAGGGTTGGACACGATCACGTCGAAGCGCTCGTCGCGTCCGAGGGGCTCGTACAGCGATCCCGCCCTGAACTCCAGCGGAGCCCCGTCATGGTATTGCCCATGGTTGAGCGAAGCCACCTCGAGCGCGTCGCGGCTCAGGTCGGTGGCCACGATGCCGGCGAAGTCGCCTTCCGTGGCGAGGGCCAGGGCCAGAGCACCGCAGCCGGTTCCCAGGTCGAGCGCCCGGAGGCCGGCGCCCGCGCGCCCCGCGGCCCAGGCCAGCACCTCTCCCGCGAGCAGTTCCGTTTCCGAACGAGGAACGAGAACCCGACGGTCCACGGCGAGGTCCATCTTCCGGAAAGCCGCCCTGCCCAGGATGTACTGGAGCGGCTCCCGGCGGGCGCGGCGCAGGAGCCGCGGCTTGAAGGCGGCGAGTTCGGATGCCTCAAGCGGCCGGTCATGCTGCAGGTAGAGCTCGAGGCGCGGCACCCCGAGCGTGTCGGCCAGCAGGTGCTCGGCGTCCAGCCGCGCCCCAGGCACCCCCTTCTCGTCCAGGTAGTGCGCGCTCCAGAGGATCAGGTTCAGGACAGTCCACGGTTCTTCCCTTCCCGGTACGCGACCGGAGGGCCGCTCGAGCGAGAGCGTGCTCACCGGTCCTCCAGGCGCTCGTGCCGCTCGGCCAGGTGAAGCGCTTCCAGAAGCTCGTCCAGTTCGCCGTGAAGTATCGATTCCAGGCGGTGCAGGGTGAGCCCGATACGATGATCCGTCACCCGGTTCTGGGGAAAGTTGTAGGTGCGGATCTTGGCAGATCGGTCTCCCGATCCGATCTGCGACTTGCGCTCCCGCGAGCGTTCCGCCGCGCGCTCGGCGATCTCGCGGTCGAGAAGACGACTGCGCAGCACCTTCATGGCCCTGGCCTTGTTCTTGTGCTGCGACTTCTCGTCCTGGCAGGTCACCACCAGGCCGCTGGGCTCGTGGGTGATGCGCACGGCCGAGTCGGTGGTGTTCACCGACTGTCCGCCCGGACCGGACGAGCGGAACACGTCGATGCGCAAGTGCGCCGGATCGATTTCGATGTCCACCGGCTCCGCCTCCGGCAACACCGCGACCGACGCCGCGGACGTGTGAATGCGGCCCTGGCTCTCGGTGACCGGAACCCGCTGCACCCGGTGCACCCCCGATTCGTAGCGCAGCGCGCCGTACGCTCCGCGGCCGCTCACCGTGAAGACGGCTTCCTTGATGGCGCCGGGGATGCCCTCGGAGAGGCTGAGGAGCTCGATGCTCCAGTTCCGGCGCTCCGCCAGGCGCTGATACATGCGCATCACCTCGGCCGCGAACAGCCCCGCTTCGTCGCCGCCGGTCCCGGCCCGCACCTCGACGACCGCGGCGCGGTCGTCCATGGGATCGCGGGGGAGGACCAGTTCCCAGGCCTGCCTCGCCAGTTCCTCGAGCCGGGCTTCCAGCTCCTCGACCTCCATGCGCGCGAGTTCCCGCACCTCCGCGTCGTCCGGATCGTCCGTGAGGTCGCGCGCCGCCTCCAGCTGCTCCAGGACGCTCTCGATCTCGCGGGAGATGCGGGCGACCGGGTCCACCTCGGCGCGCCGGCGGCTGAGGACGCGCAGGCGCGCGGGGTCGCGCGCCACCTCCGGTTCGGCCAGTTCCGCGTCCAGTGCGCGCAGGCGTTCCTCCGCCCCCTCAAGGCGCTTGCGCACCTGGTCGAGGCGGTCCAGGGGTCTGTCCAGAATCGTCGTTCCGTGCGCCATGCGCAGCGATGTCCGGGTCGTCCCTTCGGGATGAGTCAGGGCCCTGCCGGGCCGCCGGGAACAACGAGCGGCCGGCCGGGATCGGGAGCCCGTAGTATAGATTTGGCCCGAAGGGCGTTCAATGGCCGGTTTCGGGCGCGCGGGCCATCGTCCCGGTCGGCTGCGGACGGCGGGGCCGGCGAAGAGGAGCAGCAGGAGCAGTGCGGCCACGGCCCCCGGCCCCGCCACGTCCCCGACGCGCACGTACCATGTGGGCCCGGCCACCGCATCCACCCGGGCGACCGCCACGGCCGCGCCCGGGCCCTGGACACGCACGCGCACCCTCCCGGTGGGCTCGACGAAGCCCGCGGGGCCGAGGTTGGCCGAGCGCACCACCCCGGTGCGGGTCTCGATGGCGCGCATGACCAGGTGGGCCTCGTGCTGCGCGACCGCGAAGGCGCCCGCGTCCGCGAACCAGGCGTCGTTGGTGATGTTGAGCAGCACGCCGGCCCCCGCGCGGCGGAGCGCCCTGGCGGCGCCGGCGAACGCGGCCTCGTAGCAGATGAGCGCGCCCACGTCATGGAGACCGGCCTCCAGTACCGTCCATTCGGCGCCCGCGCGCAGCGGACTCTCCCCGGCGGCCATCGGGAACAGGCCCGCCAGCGGCATCCGCTCGACCCACGGCACCAGGCGGCGCTTGTCGTAGGGGTCGGCCAGCAGCCCGGCCGGCCCGGCCAGGGCGGCCGAGTTGTACCGCCCCGCCCCCGCCTCTTCCGTGCGCACCATGCCGAACAGGACGGGCGCCCCCAGCCGCCGCGACAGATCCGTCAGCCCTTCGACCGCTTCCGGCTGTTCCAGCCCGTCCCGGAAGGTGCCCTCCGGGAGCACCACCAGGGAGGGCGCGGGCGCTTCGGCGACGGGCGCCGCGAGCAGCGCGTCAACCTCGGCGAGCGCCTCCAGGTCGGTCGCCGTCTCGCCCGGCTGCGCGCGCAATGTGGTGCGCACGGTGGCGACCACCGGCCCAGGCCGCAGATCGAGGTGACGGGCGCGCCACACTCCCCAGGCGGCGGGGACGGCCGCCACGACCAGAGCGACCGCCAGCCACGGGCGGGCCGGCCCGATTCCACCCCGCAACCATCGCGCCAACCGAGGCCGCGAACGCCCGGACACGCCCTTCCGCGTCGCCGTTCGCGGTCGCCCGGTGGCCGCCGACCTGCCCCTGCCGGTCACCACGGCCTCGGCAACCAGACCGTTTACAAGCGCCAGCCAGAACGTCACTCCGCGCGCTCCGGCCAGCTCGGCGATCCCGACCGCCTCCGGGTATCCCGTGAGCGACGTCCCCAGCCCCAGCCACGGATAGGCCAGCGTCCCCGGGGCGTGGGCGATCCCCCACTCCACGGCCGTCCAGACAAGGGGCAGCGCGAGCCAGAACGGAACGCGGCCGCCACGCCCGAGGAGGGCGAGCATCCAGCACGCCAGCGCCTGTGACAGCGCCAGCAGCATCACGGCCGTGGCGTAGACCAGCGGGGCCGTAGCGGTCAGCCGCGCCAGCGCCGGGATCATCCAGTGCAGCAGCAGACCGTAGTGCAGCACCCCGAACACGAAGCCGATGCGCGCGGCCCGACGGGGCGTGCGCGCCTCCCGAACCGCGACCGACAGCGGGACCAGCGCCAGCAGGGAAGGCGCGATCAGGTGAAACGGGGGATAGGCGGCGAAGAGCAGGAGGGCGGAGGCCGACGCCAGCCGCCATTCCCGCGCATCCAGGCCGATGAGGGCCCCGACCCACATCATCCCCGCTCTTGCCGGCCGGGGATCAGCCACGGTGCGCACGCCCGCAGCCCCTCGCAACTCGCCTCAGCGAGGCTCCATCTCCCCGGGAGCCGTGCCACCGAACATGAGCTGGAGCCCGCCCCGGACGTTGAAGTAGCGCAGGTCGTCGGTCACCTCGTAGCGGCCGTGCCAATAGAGCCGGGACCATGACCAGAGCGGATACTCGAGCCCCAGATGCACGTTCACTCCCGGGCGCGCCGTGTCCAGAAGATCCTCGATGAACGTGTCGTCGACCGCCTCGCCCTGTCCGTCGAGAACGTGCACCGAGGCGCCCAGCCCGAGAAAGCTGAGCCATCCGAAGGGAATGTTCCAGACGACGTGGGCGTCGACACCCACCACCAGATCGCTCCACGTGATCCTGCCGAGATCCACCTCGGGTCCGGCTTCGGATCCGGACGGCCCCACCTCCCGGGCGATCAGCTGCCCGAGCCGCGTCTCAAGGCGGGATACCTCCTCGGCCTCGAGCTCCGACGACCAGTACGTGACCGAAGGCGCAATACGGAGCCCGGGACCCAGGTACCCGAGGTCGAGCCGCGCGCCCAGGCTCCGTATCTCCCCGCGCACCCCGTGGATCCTGTACCCGGGAAGGTAGCCGGCCTCGAAGCCGATGCCCCGCAGGCTCAGATGTTCGTAGTCGAAGTCCGCGAGGTCCTGGGCGGCCGCGCGCGTAGCCATGCCGGACGTGGCCACGAGGGCCATCAGGACCATCGCAGCGCCCCTCATCCGTTCCTTCCCGCGATCACTCTCCCCCGTCCGGCGCCAGGCCCTCATCGCGTGATGACCTGGACCCCCCGGGGCGGCGTGAAGTGGAAGACCTCGCTCCCCAGCTGGGGGTTCGGCTCGAATCCGGCCAGCCGCACCTCGCGCAGGTTGCCGTTTTCCTCCTCGATCTCGGTACGCCGGATGAACCACGTCCCCTCATCGATCCACACCCGCGCCTCGCGATAGGCGGACGGCCGGCGCGGTATCAGCCGGATGACGTGGGTGGGGGCGCCGTCGAGTTGCTCGCTGCGCAGATACGCGGGGGCGTAGCGGGTCCCCGGATCCGAGAGGAATTCGCGGTGGAAGTCGAAGCCGCCCCGTCCCCCGGAGGTCAAGGGCGAGCGAATGACCTGGCCGGCGTCGCCGCTCGGAAAGTAGACCCACAGCCACTCCCCGTCGGCGACCACCAGGTCGCCTTCGGGATCGGTGAAGCGCATGGAGAAGCGGTCCGGCTGCTGCTGGCACATGCGCCCCCGGGAGCGCGTCACCTGGTTCAGAAGCGGCGAGGTCAGGGTCTGCCGGAAGTCGGCGCAGAACCCCGTCAATCCGGAATACTCCGCGGAAGCCCGCTCGAGAATCGCCAACGGGTCCGCGGTCTCCTGCATGGCGAGGGCGGCACCCGGATCGGCGGCCGCGCACAACATCGCCAGAACGACGAAGCACGTGTTTTTCATGGCACGCCATACCCGCAGGCGAGCGCCCCCGTTCCGGCCCGGCGCGCAGTCGGGCGGCCCCCGCGGCCCCTTGGCGGACGGCTAGCGCAACGCCTCGATCTCGTCGAGACCCATGAGCACTTCACGCGGCTTCGAGCCATCCGGCGGACCCAGCACGCCCGCCTCGTGCAGCTGGTCCACCACGCGCGCCGCGCGGCCGTAACCGATGCGCAGCTTCCGCTGCAGCAGTGAGGTCGAGCCCTGGTTCTGCCGGACGCACACCTCTGCAGCCGCGAAGAACAGGTCGTCGCGCTCCACCGGGCCGTCCTCCTCTTCTGCGTCGCCCTCGCCTTCCCGGTTGCGCACCACGGCCAGGATGTCCTCCTCCCCGGCGAAGTCGGGCATTTCGCCCGCATCTTCCCAGTGGCGCACCAGCTGCCGGAACCAGCCCGTGAGCCGGTTCGTGTCCGATCCCGGCACGTACGCGCCCTGAATGCGCACGGGCTCGCTCTGGCCGGGCGGCAGGAACAGCATGTCGCCGTTGCCCAGCAGCGCGTCCGCGCCGTTCTGGTCCAGGATGGTGCGCGAATCGGTCTTCGAGGCGACCCGGAAGGCGATGCGGCATGGGAAGTTCGCCTTGATGAGCCCGGTGATCACGTTCACGCTGGGCCGCTGGGTCGCCACCATCAGATGGATGCCGATGGCGCGCGCCTTCTGGGCGAGCATGGTCAGGGGGCGTTCGACTTCGCCCTGGACGGTCATCATCAGATCGGCGAGCTCGTCGACGATCACCACCACGAAGGGGAGGATGCCCTCGTCCCAGGCTTCCTCCCCGGGTTCCTCGCCGGGCGCGGGCGGTCGCGGCGGATGGCGCAGGGGCTTCCCGTCGCGCACCATCCGGTTGAACTCCCCCAGCGAGCGCGCCTGGTTCGCCGAGAGCAGCGCGTACCGGCGCTCCATCTCCATCACCGCCCATTTCAGGACGCTCGCCGCGTCGGAGGGATCGGTCACCACCGGATGACGCAGGTGGGGCAGATCGGCGTACACCGACAGCTCGACCATCTTGGGATCGACCATCAGCAGGCGAAGCGACTCCGGGGAGTGGGAGTACACCAGGCTGGTGATGAAGGCGTTCAGGCAGACCGACTTCCCCGATCCGGTGGCGCCCGCGATGAGCACATGGGGCATGCGCGCCAGGTCGGAAACGTAGGGGCGCCCGGTCAGGTCCTTGCCCAGGGCGAGGGGCAGCGCGGCCTTCGACGACCGGAAGGCGGGAGACTCGAGGATGTCTCGCAGATAGACGATTTCCGGCTCGGGATTGGGGATCTCCACGCCGACCGCGCCCTTGCCGGGGATCGGGGCGACGATGCGGATGCTCCTCGCCTTCATCGCCAGCGCGAGGTCGGCCTCCAGGTTGGCGATGCGGTTGACCTTGACCCCCGGCGCGGGCACCACCTCGAACTGGGTCACGACGGGCCCGGTGGTGCGGCCGCCGATTCGGCTCTGCACGCCGAACGAGCGAAGCTTCTCCACCAGCACCTCGCCCAGCTGCGAGAGCTTCAGTTCCATGCGGAAGGGATCCTTCGGCTCCGGGGCGTCCAGCAGGTCGATCGACGGCAACGCCCCTCCGGTCGGCTCTTCCGGCGCCGGCTCGCCCGCAGCCTCCGCAGACGCGGGGCCCTCCGTACCAGTGCCGGCCGACTCCGTGTCCGGTGCCTGCGGCAGTTCCGGCAGCGCGTGGCCGGCCGGGTCGGGCGCCGCGGCCGCATCCCCCAGCTCCTCCACAACCCCGTCCAGCACTTCCGCGACATCCTCGGGAATGCCCCGCTCCGTCCCCCGCCGGGCTGTCCCGCGGTCGTCCCCGTCCTTTCGCGGTCCCGGCCGCAGCAGGCGAGCCAACCTTCCGCGCAGATCGATCGCGGACCATGCCGACCTGAGCGCGCGTCCCAGCCAGCGGAGCGGGTTCCAGTCGAGGGTGGCCACCAGGAGCCCGACCAGGAAGCCCGCGAGCAGCAACGTCGTCCCCAGCCAGCCGATGACCGAGCTGAGCCCCCCGGCCAGGGTCGCCCCCAGCCATCCCGCACCGCCGGCGCTCCCCAGCAGCGAGGCCACGCAGGACGCGACCACGGCCAGGCCGGCCGTCAGGATCGCCGCCCGCACGGTGGTGCGGGTGGTCGTCCACGCGCCCGCGCGCAGCCCCCCCAGCGTCAGCAGGACCGGGAGCGCGAACGCCGCCGCGCCCAGCGCCCCGGTTGCCGCTTCCCGGAACCGCGCACCCAGCAGGCCGATCGCGTTCCCCGAAGGAAACCACGCCTGGGCGCGCGCGCCCAGAACCGATACCGGGAAGAGCGCCAGAAGCAGGAACAGCGCCAGGACCACCAGGGACAGAGCCAGGATGTCGGACTTCTGACTCCTGGACAGAAAAGCGCCCTCTTCCCTGTCCCGCGCGCGCCCACGGCCCGCAGGCGCCTTCCTGCCTGCTCGTCCCGGCTTCCTGCGCGCCGCCACCGCCTACGCCGCCTCGCTCATCAGGCGGTCCACCAGGCTGGTGTCGACCGCTCCCTCCACAAAGCGCCGGTCCCGCAGGATGCGCGAGAGGAAACTCAGGGTGGTGGGCACGCCGCCCACCACGAAGTTGTCCAGGCTGTGGCGGGCCCGGTCGATCGCCTCCCGGCGGGTGGCCGCGCTGACGATGACCTTGGCCAGCAGTGAATCGTAGTACCGCGGGACCGTGTAGCCGGCGTAGACGTGCGTGTCGAGGCGAATCCCGGGGCCCGCGGGCGGATGGAAGACATCGATCGTTCCCGGCGCGGGCATGAAGTCCCGGTCCGGATCCTCGGCATTGATCCGGAACTCGATGGCGTGCCCACGATGACTGGCAGGCTCGGGCGGAAACGACAGCGGGACTCCGAACGCCACCCGGATCTGCTCCTTCACCAGATCCAGGCCGGTCGTCACCTCCGTCACCGGATGCTCCACCTGGATGCGGGTATTCATCTCGATGAAGTAGAACGCCCCCGAGGGATCCAGCAGAAACTCCACCGTGCCCGCGCCGGCGTATTCTATGCCCGCGGCCCCCCGCACGGCGGCGCGGCCCATCTCCTCGCGCAATTCGGGCGACAGTCCGTACGCGGGCGCCTCCTCGATCAGCTTCTGGTGGCGGCGCTGCACGGAGCAGTCCCGCTCGCCCAGATGCACCACGCGGCCATGCCTGTCCCCGAAGACCTGAATCTCCACATGGCGCGGCCGCTCGATGAGCTTCTCCAGGTAGACCGAGGAATCCCCGAACGCCGCCTGCGCCTCCATCCGGGTGGAACCGAAGACCCGTTCCAGCTCGCCGCCGTCGCGCGCGATGCGCATCCCCTTGCCGCCGCCGCCCGCCGCGGCCTTGACCATCACCGGGTACGCGATCTCGTCCGCGAGCCGAAGGGCTTCGCGCACGCTGCTGAGCGCCCCCTCCGAACCCGGCACCGTGGGCACCCCGATCTCCATCATCGTCTCGCGCGCCACGACCTTGTCGCCCATGGCCCGAATCTGGTCCGCGGTCGGGCCGATGAAAGTGATGCCGGAGGCGTCGCAGATCTCGGAGAATTCCGCGTTCTCCGCAAGCAGCCCGTAGCCGGGATGGATCGCTTCCGCGCCCGTGATCTCCGCCGCGGCGATGATCCGCGGGATGTTCAGATAGCTCTCCGCCACCGACGGCGGTCCGATGCAGACCGCCTCATCCGCGAAGCGCACGTGCAGCGAGTCCCGGTCCGCCTCCGAGAAGACCGCCACGGCCTCGACGCCCAACTCGTGGCACGCGCGAATGATGCGGAGCGCGATCTCGCCCCGATTGGCGATCAGTACCTTAGCGAACACCCGTGAAGCTCCCGCATCGCGCGCGTCGGGTCGGGCCCGTGGAGCCCCGGCCAGAGGGCCGCGACCCGCTCAGACCGGCGCCACCCTGAAAAGCACCTGTCCGTACTCAACCGGCTCGCCGTCTTCCACCAGGATCTCCTCGATGGTCCCGCTGATGTCGCTCTCGAACTCGTTCATGAGCTTCATCGCCTCGATGATGCAGAGGGTGTCCCCCTCGGAGATTCTCTGTCCGGTGTCCACGTAGGGTGGGGCTCCCGGGGCTCCGGCGCGGTAGAAGGTCCCCACCATCGGCGACTTGATCTCGATCAGCGTCGTGGCCGGCTGTTCCCCTGCGGGCGAATCGCCCGCCACCGTCGATTCCGCCGGGGCAGCCGAGGCACCGTCCCCGGAGGCCGGTGACTCGACCGCCCCCGCAACGGGTCCGGCCCCCGCTTCGGTCGGCACCGGAGCTGGCGGGGGGGTCTTGCTGATCCGCACGCGCGTGCCGCCGCGCCGGATCTCCACGGTGTCGATCCCGCTCTCATCCACCGCGCGGATGAGGCGCTCGACGAACTCGGCGTCGATCATGACGTCACCCGCGTCAGGTACTTGTCCTCCCTGCGATCCACCCTGAGCACGTCTCCCACCTCCACGAAGAGGGGAACCTGGACCACCGCCCCGGTCTCCAGGGTGGCCGGCTTGGTGCCGCCCTGGGCGGTATCGCCGCGCACGCCGGGCTCCGTGCCGGTCACTTCGAGTTCGACGAAAGCCGGGAGTTCCACGGCGATGGCGTCGTCGTCGTGGACCAGGACTTCGCACTCCATGTTCTCTTTCAGGTATTTCAACTGATCTTCTCCGACCATGCTTCCAGAGACCGCATGCATGTCGTAGGTGCGCAGGTCCATGAAGTGGAAGAATGCGCCGTCGGTGTAGCTGTACTGCATGGGACGGCGCTCCAGGCGAACGCCCGTCACCCGTTCCCCCGCCCGGAAGGTCTTCTCCACCACGTGGCCGTCCAGCACGTTCTTGAGCCGCGTGCGCACGAACGCGCCGCCCTTCCCCGGCTTGACGTGCTGAAAATACGTGATCGCCCAGAGGACACCGCCGATGTCCAGGATCATGCCATTGCGAAAATCGGCTGTAGTGGCCATGCAGCCTCGATCGGTTGAGTAGCGCCCTCCCGGGAGCCGCAGGTCAATCCCGGGACAGGTGTGCCAGAAGCCCCCTGAGGGCAAGAAGATAGCTTTCCGCGCGAAAACCGGCGACCACGCCCGCGGCAACGGGCGCCAGGTACGACCGGCGCCGGAAGGATTCGCGCGCCGCCGGGTTCGACAGATGTACCTCCACGAAGGGCCTCGCGATCCCCGCGAGCGCATCCCGCAGGGCGACGCTGGTGTGCGTGAACGCCCCCGGATTGATCAGAACGCCGTCGATCCGGGGCGCGGCTTCCTCCAGATAGTCGAGAATCGCCCCTTCCGAATTGGACTGGAAGACTTCGATCTCCACTCCCAGTTCCTCCGCCAGCGCGCGAAGGCGCCGGTTGATGTCCTCGAGCGTGTCGGAGCCGTACACCTCCGGTTCGCGTCGGCCCAGCAGGCGCAGGTTGGCGCCGTGTACGATCGCGATCCTCACGGCACCCCCTCGCGCGCGCCGGCCATGGGCGCATCGGGCGCCAGCGCCTCGATCGGAACGACCTCCGCTTCGCCACCGCGCAGCGGAACGACATCCCGGGTCTTCGCCGTCTCACCGCCCCGAACCGCCTCCGGCTCCCCCGTCGCGTCCACTTCGGCCCCGATTTGCCGGCGAAGGCGCTCCAGGCGGCTCACAAGCGCCTCGTCGCCGGGCTCGGATTCGATGAGCTGCTCGTAGACGGCGATCGCCTGGGCCTGGAGCCCCTGCTGTTCGTAAAGCCGGCCCATGGTGCGGGTGTAGATGCCCGCGTCCGCAACGGCGTCGGAAGCGGCGGCAGGCGTCTCGATCGGGATCCCGGCGGGACGGGCACCTCTTCCGGCTCCCTTCCCGGATGCCGGAGCGGCTCGCTCTTGCGCGGGCTCGGTGACGGCCGGCTGCTGCTCCTCGGGCTCCGCTACCGCCAGCTGCTCTTCCTCGGCTTCCAGAGCAACCGGATCGACCGAGGCCAGTCCGCTGTCGGTTCCGGCAGCCCATACGCCCGCGTCGCCCGCCATCCACGACTCGTCCGGGAGCTCGGCATCGCCGTCAACCCTGGAACCGGACGCCGGGGCGTCCTCGACGAGGGGACCGACCCTGGCCAGAACCTGCCGCGCCTCCACGTTGCCCGGATCGAGCTCGAGCACGCGCCGGGTAGCGGCCAGAGCCCCCGCATGGTCCGAAACATCCCGCGCGACCCGCATCGCCACCACGTGTGCACTCGCGAAATCGGGATGACGCCGCAGGCCCTCGTCGAGCAGGAGCCTGGCCCGCAGGAGATCCCCCGCCCGCCTGTAGGCGTCCGCCAGGGGCACGAACGACCGGCCCTGTCGATCCTCCGAAGAGTGGAAGCAGGAGTAGAGCCTGCGAATCCTCCGCTCAAGCGACTGATCCACAGGCAGGCTCTCGGAAAGAGGGAAGACTCCGGCGCCGCGCGCTCGGGGGAAGGCGTGTCGAATTCGCGAGAGGCGCTCGCGCCTCAACCGGGAAAAGTAGGGAGCCGCTGCGAAGGGTGTCAACGGACCCTTTCCGGGGCCTCGCTTGAGAGGCATCCGGCATTCCCGTAAATTGCGTTCCTTGCGGAAGATTCCCGCGATCACGCCATTCTTGCCGGACCCGGACACGCCAGGAGACGCCTCGCCATGATGCGGACCATGCGGGACAACACGAAGTGGATCATGATGATCACCGCGCTGGCGTTCGCCGCGCTCATGGTCTTCGAGTGGGGAATGGACATTACCGGGCGCACCGCCGGGTTGAGCGAGCTGGGTGAGGTCGATGGCGTGCCGGTCATGTACGAGCAGTACCAGTTCGCCTATCGCAACCTCTACGAGCAGACGCAACTGGCCCAGGAAGAAGCGATCACGTCCGACCAGAACCTCGGAATCGAGGACGCGGCCTTCGACGAGGTCGTGACCCAGATCCTGATCCAGCGCGAACTCCAGCGGCGCGGCATCCGGGTGAGCGACGACGAAATCCGCCAGGCGGCGCGCTTCAGCCCTCCGCCGCAGTTCCAGGCGCTCGAGGGCTTTCAGACCGAAGGCGTCTTCGACATGCAGAAGTATCAGGACTACCTTGCCACCGCGTCGGAGATCGCCCTGCTGGAGCTCGAAGCCTACTACCGCGACATCATCCCCCGCACGAAGCTCCTGCGGCAGCTGAGCACGGGCATCTACCTCCCGGACGCGGCCCTCTGGTCGGCGTACAGGGACGAGAACGAACAGGTCGAAGTGCGGTACCTGTCGCTGGATCCGGCGACCCGCATCGGCGATGACGAGGTCGAGGTTTCCGATGCGGAAGTCGCCGCGTACTACAGGGAGAACCGGGACGAGTTCGCGGTGCCCCCGAGGGCTACCGTGGTCGCGGTCGTGCTCGACAAGGATCCCAGCGCCGCCGACACGGCCGCGGCGCGGGAGCGCGCCGAGGAAATCCGCAGCGAGATCCTCGATGGGGCCGACTTCGCCGAGCTGGCGGCGGAGGAATCGGTGGACGAGGGTTCGGCCGCCCTGGGCGGAGACCTGGGAACCTTCCCCCGGGGGATGATGGTGCCGGAATTCGATTCGGTGGCGTTCAGCGCGCCGCTGGAAACGGTTACCGAGCCGGTCGCCACGCAGTTCGGATGGCACCTCATCGAGGTGACCTCGCGTAGCGCGGACTCCGTGAGCGCGCGTCACATCCTGGTGCCCGTGGAGCGTACCGACGCCTCCGAAATCGATCTGTTGACCACGGCCGACTCCCTCGAAGTGCTGGGCGAGAACCTTCCTCTCAGGGAAGCAGCAGCCGAGCTGGGCCTGGAGGCCAACCCCGTCGACATCACCGAGGAGTTCCCCTTCGTACTGGGCGCGGGCCAGGTGCGCGAGGGGTCGGAGTGGGCGTTCGAGGAAGCGGAGGAAGGGGACGTCAGCCCCGTCTTCGAGAACGCCGAGGCCTTCTACGCGCTGGAGCTGGTCGGCCGTGAACCGGAGGGGGTTCTGCCGCTCGAACAGGCGCGTCCGGCCATCGAGCAAACCCTGCGGCTGGAAAGGAAGCTCGAGCGTGCTCTGGCGCAGGCGGAAGAAGCCGCGCGGGACGGGGGCACCATGGAACAGATCGCCGAGCGCCTGGAGGCCGATATCGAGGAGTCCCCCCCGTTCTCACGCAGCGATTTCGTGCCCGGACTCGGTCGGCAGAACGCGGTCATCGGCACCGCATTCGGTCTGGAGCCGGACCAGCTGAGCGGCGTCGTGGAGGCCAACGGGCGCGCCTTCGTCATCGAGTTGACGGAGCGGATTCCCGCCGACAGCACCACGTGGGAGGAGCAGAAGGTGGTTCAGCGCGCGATGATCGGAGGCACGCTGGGCCAGCAGCGGCTGGACCAGTGGATCACCAGCCTGCGTGAGCGCGCCAACATCGTCGATCGCCGCCGGGAGGTCTTCCGGGCCCAGGAGGAGGCTGCGAACCAGACGCAGCTACCGCTGGCCTTCCAGTAGACGGGCGCCGCCACTCGCCCGGGCGGCGGCTCGACCTCCTTCCTCAGGCAGTCGTCCCGGCTTCCGCGCCGGCTTCCGTTCGACTGCCGAGTTTACGCGGCTCTCCACCCTCTTCGGAACTCTCCGCGGGAGAGGGCGCGACCATTTTGGGCTGTTGGGGTGTCTTCAACTCGCGCTCGATGTCGCGCACCGAACCCTTGAACTCGCGAATCCCCTTGCCCAGTGACGAGCCGATTTCCGGGAGGCGCTTGGCGCCGAAGAGAAGCAAGAACACCAGGAAGATCAGGATGATCTCCCACATTCCAAGTCCGCTGAATCCCATGACAGCTCCTTCCCGCTGAAGACCGGCGAAGCGTGCTGGTCCGTTCGACGTGCGTGGTCAATCTAACTCATACCGGCGTCTCGCGCGCCGGGTCCGTGGGGGTCGTCCGCGGGCTGCTAGAGCCAGGCGCGGACGATGGGCGCCACGATGCCGATGCCCGCCAGCGTGAGCACGTTGAAATGAAATGCCAGCGGTCCGAGCGTAATGTCAAGCGCAACCAGCCCGACGGAGACCGGGCCCAGGCTCGCGGTCACCGCCGCGGTAAGGAACTCCCGGGTCGCGCTCTCGGGCATGAACTGGGCGAGGCGGGTAAGCAGCGCACCCAGGATGAAGCCACCCACCACGACCACCACGGCCCGGGAGTACGATCTGCTTCGAGCTTCGAGCAACTTAGCCACTTGACGACCTCCGACCGCGGCCATCCCGGCCGCGGAGCTTGTGTAACGACTTCGTGCCTCCCGTCGCGTGCCTGACTCCCGGAGGTCTCATCGACGCCGATCGACCACGTAGGCGATCGAGGTGAGAAGCGCCTGTTTGGCGGACCCCGCCTCCAGATCCTCGAGCGCCGCCGCCGCCCAGCCCGCGTAGCGTTCCGCCCGTTCGCGAGCGTACTCGAGCCCGCCCAGTTCCTCCACCAGCTCGATGAGCCCGGCGATCTCCTCGTCGGAGGGATCGCGGCTGGAGAAGAACCTGCGAATCCCTTTCCGTTCCCTGGCGCCGGCCACCTTCATCGCTCCGATCAGGGGTAGTGTGACCTTCCGCTGGCGCAGGTCGTGGCCCGTGGGTTTGCCGGTCACGGCCTCGGTCCCGGTGTAGTCCAGCAGGTCGTCGGCAATCTGAAACGCCATTCCGAGATTGTGTCCGAAGCGCCTGAGCGCCGAGCACCGGGGATCCGGCCCGGTCGCGAGGGCGCCGATCTCGCAGGATGCGGCCATCAGGGACGCCGTCTTGGCCGCGATAAGGGCATAGTAGTCCTCTTCGGAGAAGTCCAGGGCGTCGTAGGAGGTGAGCTGGCGCATTTCCCCCAGACTCATCTCGTTGGCGGCGATCGCCAGGCAGCGAAGCACCTCCAGATTGCCGACGCGCGTCAGCTCGGTGACGGAGCGGCTGTACAGGTAGTCCCCCATGATGATCGCGACCTGATGCGTCCACAGCGCGTTTACCGTGGGCAGGCCGCGGCGCAGCACGGAGTGGTCCACGGCATCGTCGTGCACCAGGGTCGCGAGGTGCACCAGTTCGACGGCCGCCGCCAGGGTGACGGCGGGATCTCCGTCTCCCCCGCATATGCGGTCCGCCAGGAGCACCAGAGTGGGGCGGAACATCTTGCCCCGCATGAGCAGGAGGTACTGGTTGACCTCGTCGGTCATACCCAGATTGGCGCGAACGATGCGCCGGAGCTCCTCGCGCACGCGGTCCAGATCCTCGCGCACGGGCTCCTGGATGTGGGCAAGCGTGGATGGGCTGGTGGTGACGGGCTGGGTCAACGACCTCTTTCCTGAAAGGGGTTGGCGTGGCAGTCCGTGGATGAGTCCCCGTTCGTCCAGGGGTTGCTGGGTCAGGAGGGGCCGTCGGGAACAGGATCCGCCGACTCGCCGGCCGTCCCCATCAGCGCCCGGCCGAGATCGCGCAGCCGCGCCTCGACATCCTGAAAGCCGATGTCGATTGCGAGGGTCTTCCTGTAGAAGTCGCACGCCGCCTCGGGGTTGCCGGACGCCTCCTGAGCGCGCCCCATATAGTAGTAGATTCCAAGGAAGTCGTCTTCGCGCTCGAGGGGCAGGTCGAGGGCCTTCGCCAGCGTGCTGACCGCGAGTTCGGCGTGGCCGGCGTCGAGAAGGGAGCGACCCAGCATCTCACGGGCCGCCGAGTTGGCGGGGTCCACGCGGACCGCACGTTGAAACTCGGCTATGGCCTCCGGGCCGAGCCCCATGGTCCGGTACGCCGTGCCCATGTCCTGATGGATGCGCGCATCCCCGGCCGGAACGCTGCGGACCAACCGGGCCCGGAAGCGCGACAACGCGGCCCGGAAGTCCTCGCCGGGTTCCGTGTTCTCATCTTCGTCGGTCAGCCGGGTCGCCTCCGGCGCCGACCCGTCGTCCAGGAGCAGCGCCCTGAGGTCGACATACCGGCGGGGCGATTCGGACTTGCGGGCCGCCCCCCCGGGACCGGCGGGCGGGTCCGTGCCCGGAGCGTCCCCGGCCCGCTCCAGGCGCGCGTCGGCCGTCATGAACGGACCTCCGCGAGCAGAGCCTCGCGCAGCCGGGACGGGTCCGGATCCAGCAGGTTGAGGCGGGAGGCGGCCGCGGAAAGGACCAGCCTCCCGGGGATGGTTCCGATGACCTCGGTCTGTGTGATGCGGCCACCCATCCGGTCCACCTCTGCTTCAATAGCCTCGAAAACGCGCATGGGCGGTGTGCGTTCCATGTCTTCCAGGTTCATGGAGATCTGAAATACGTCGCGGGAGGGCAGATATAGCCCCAGCGCCCTCAACCCGACAAATCCGCCGCTGCTCTCGCGCAGCCGGCCCGCGACATCCTTCACCTGCTCCAACGATAACCCCGATACGCAGACATTCCACGCGAGGAGGGGCGGCCGGGCTCCGACGCAGGTCGCGCCCGCCGTCGGATGGACGCCCGGATGAGCCCAGGGCCGAGGCAGGATATCGGGCTCGCGGCCGGCTGGGAACCCCCCCGTGAGCGCCTCGAAGCCTCCGGCCCGCAGAGCGGACAGGGAGCGGCCGGTTCCGGCGGCCCCGTACAGGTAGACGGGTATCCCCATCGCGGCCAGCCCTTCCGCCACCCGGCGGGCGCTCGCAGCCGCATCCTGCAGACCAAGGCCCCGGGCGGGGATGAACGGGAGCACGTCGAGGGCGCCCACGCGCGGATGTACGCCCGCGTGCCGCCGCATGTCGATGGCTTCCACCGCCAGCCGCGCGACCGACAGGGCCGCCCGCTCCACGACCCGGGGAGGGCCGGCGAAGGAGATGACCGAACGATGGTGGTCCGGATCGGCGCTCCGGGCCAGCACTTCGGCGCCCTCGGAGGCGATGACCCGGGCAAACTCGCGTACCAGAGCAAGGTCGCGGCCTTCGCTGAAGTTGGGGACCGCTTCAAGGACCGGGGTCATGTCGCGATTATACCCCGGCGGCGGCGCCCTCTCAACCCGAACCGGTCAGAGGACGCACCGTCCCCGATTGCCGGAAAAGATCCGGGTTCGGTGTCAAGTCCCGTAGCGAACGAGCGCTGCGGGCCCCCGGCGCTCCAGCCCCACATTGCCGGGCTGAAGCTGATGGGCCCAGTCGAAGACCATCACCGCGCCATCGTCCAGGTAGCCCTGGCTGGTGATCCGCACCGCCGCGTAGTGGTTGCCGCCGGCTCCCGAATAGCGAAGCACGTAGGTGGTCGCGGGCAGCGCCTCCACCGCCTGGGTGGTGTAGTCCCGCGCGGGCGCGACGGTCACGTCGATGCATCCCGCGTCGCTCCCGGGTCCGCACTTGAGCTGGCTGGTCGAAAAGACCCGGTTGTGGATCTCGGCGCCCGGCCCGGGGACCAGCCACCACCCGGCCTGGTCCTGTTCGAACCGGAAGTGGCGGTCGGGCGCGTCGCCGTGGACGATGGGTCCGTCCTGTTCATTCAGCGGGAACCGAAAACCCGAAGACGACGGCGCGTCGAGGTAGGAGTAGATCAGCTCGCCGTGGTAATCGGGACGCGGGGTCGCGCTCGCCATCGAGCTGCCCCCGCTCTCGTGTCCCTGATCGTCGAGGGCGGAAACGAAATAGTTGTAGGTCTCGCCGTTGCTCGCCCGCAGGTCGAGGAATCCCTCGGAGTCCGTCTCGCCCAGGAGGAAGACGTCGCCGTCCTCGAGGTATACCCTGTAGTGGGAAAAATCCTCGGCGGCGCGCGCGTCGTCGCTCCAGGTGAGGAAGACGGATCCGTCCAGCGCCGTCGCCAGGACCGTAACCGGCACGGCGGGCGGATCCGGCATCGGCACGGCCACCTCCACCAGGTGGCTGGAAGGTGTTTCCAGCCCCGATGCCCCGACCGCGGCCACGTAGTACTCGTAGGTCGCCCCCGCCGCCACGTTGGCGTCCCGGTATTCGCAGGCTCCCTCCGCGCAGCTGCTCACCTCGGCGATGAGAAAGTAGTCCCGGTCGGTGATGCGCCGGGAGTAGACGCGGAAGGTCTCACCGCTCCAGCCGGGCGCGAGGGTCCATGTGACGGTGACCACCCCCGCGAAATAGTGGGCATCCAGCGCGCGCGGCGCGGCGGGCGGATCTTCCAGAGTGAGCAGCACTCCATCCTCGTCGCAGGCCGTCAGGGTGCCCAGCAGAAGGAGCGCCTTCAAGCTGCGAGCACATCGTCCAAACGCATACCCGTCACCGAACATCGGAACCTCCTCGTGGCATCCCGGAGCGCATCGCAGGCGTCTCCTGCCCAATCAGCGCCCATTGGTCTGCACGAGGTGTGCCAAACGCCGGTCTCGGGAGCGCCCCGCCGGCCCGGCGCTTCACCGCTCGCGGTGCCCGGGCCGATTCGTCCACGGACTGCTAGCGGAACTGCCTCTCGAGGGGATCGGAGCGGTCGTACTGCTGGTAGTCGAACTTCAGATCGCGATTGTCGCTCAGGGCCACCTCGAAGCGGAACGCCCAGTTGCCGGTGACCGTGCGCCTGAAATCGAAGTTGGCTTCCCAGCGATGCAATTGCCGGGTGAACGTGATCATGTGGTCGTTGAAGGACCCCAGCTCCACGTCGTAGGAAGTACGCCAGCTCGCGCGCCACAGCTCGGTGGGCTCGAACCTGACGTTGAGCTGAACCATCTGCCGGGCCAGGTCAGCCTGGCGCGGGCGCTGTAGCGAATAGGAGACGCTCGCGTCCCATCCGCCCCCACCGCCGCGGGGACGACCCTGAGCGCTCTGCCTGCCGAAATCGCGCGAGGTATCGCCGAAACCCGGCACGATCTGGCTCTCGTCGAGGCCGCTGGCCGCCGAGAAGGGGTCCTCCTCTTCGAGCAGCTCGTCCTCTTCCGGTTCCGGCTCCGGATCCGCCTCTCCGTCGCCCCCCAGCCCGATCAGCCCTCCGATCCAGCGCAGCGGAGGGGAAGCCGCGTTCAGCGAGAACGAGAGATCGAGTCCGGAGAGATGGGGAGCAAACTGCCTTCCCTCCCCTGCCTGGCCGCTCTCGTCGAACAGCAGGTGCTCCATGGAGATCTGCAGGCCGCGCAGAAAGTCCGAGCTGATGCTGTTGGAGAGCGTGGTGGTCGTGAAGCCGTCCGTGAACTGGCCAAGAGAGTCGGCGCGCACGAAGTCATAGTTGACGGCGCTGGTCTGCAGGGCCAGCAGCTGAACTATTTCCGCCCGCTCCCTCCGCCGGGGTTCGCCGCTCGGATCGGGAGGAGCTTCTTCTTCCTCCTCCTCGGATTCCCCGGTTTCGCGCTTCGCCTCGAAGGTCTGGTTCAGCCGGATCCGCATCTCGTTCTTGGCGCGGAATTCCCCCCGGCCGAAGACGGCGTTCTGAACCTCCGTCTGCGTCACCGCGGGAGCATAAGAATAGTCGAAGCCGGGCGAGAGCTTGTGGCGGATGGCGGAGA
This sequence comes from Gammaproteobacteria bacterium, assembly GCA_028819075.1. NCBI lineage: Bacteria > Pseudomonadati > Pseudomonadota > Gammaproteobacteria > Gammaproteobacteria bacterium. The sequence goes on along the minus strand of JAPPMM010000017.1, from coordinate 184,741 downwards.
AGCCCCCCACGCCCGGCCAGAGCCCGTAGAGGTCGGTCTTGAGCCCGGCGCCGAACGAGATGCGGGTGGGCGCCGACACCAGCGACCCCGCCTCCGGGATCTTGTTCGTCTGCAGCGCCCGCCCCGACATGGACAGATTGGGCGTGAAGGTCGTCGTCCCGATGAGGCGCTGCTGGTAGCTGAGCGTCTGGGACCAGGTGAGGTCGGTGCTGCTCAGGTCCACGCGCTCCGGGGACGCGCTGTCGGCCGCGGGCGCGACCACGCTGCCGAACCAGGCCTCGAGCCGGTCCGCCGCCGCCAGGCCGGCGGCGGGCGCGAAGACCTCCAGCCCGTCCCTGGTCACGGCCTCGTTGAAGCTCAGGCTGTGCGACAGGGAGAGCGCACCCAGGCTCAGGCTGGACGACAGGCCTCCGCGCGTGTTCTCCTTGTCGGCCAAGCTCTCCTTGAACTCGCCCGGCGGCTGATCCAGCCGGTCCTCGATGCTGCGCGTGTAGTTCCCGCTTCCGGTCCAGATGATGTTGTTGTACCAGCTGGCCCGCGACGACGGAGCGGAGAAGAAGGTGATCGGCGATAGCGAGAGGTTGGTCGACGGCAGCGTGAGCGACACCCGGTCGTCGGAGAGGAACTGGCGCCGGTTGGCGCTCATCGAAACGTTGCCCCAGTCGAAGCGCCGGTTGATCCCGCCCTGCGAATCGATAGACTGCGTGACCTCGCGCGGGTCGAAGGAATTCTGGCGCACGAAGTCGGTGGAGGAGGCGTAGCTCGACCGGATCTCGAAGCGGGTGCGCTCGTCGAGCTCCCAGTTGTGCGAGGTGCTGAAGGCGAGCGTCGTGCTCCCGTCCTCCCGCCAGAAGTTGCGGAAGTTGACGTTGCCACGCAGAAACTGGCGCAGCCAGTTGTAGTTCAGGGTCCCGGTCACGCCCACGTAGTTGTCGGCCCACCAGTCCATCGCCACCGACGCGTCCGCGTAGTCGTTGATGGCCCAGTAGAAGCCCAGATTGGAGACGCGGCGACTGTAGCCCGCCGAGCTGCGCACGATGTCGTTCACGCTGAAACGCGGCGTCAGGATGCCGCTGGCACGTCCGCGCTCGATGCTCTGGAACATGAAGGGGAACCAGAAGACGGGGACATCGGCGAAGTAGAGCTTCACCGACCTCGCCACCAGCATGTTGCCCGCCACGATCTTGATCTCGCTGGTGTCGAAGTGGTAGTGCGGATGCTCCAGGTCGCAGGAGGTGAAACCGACGTGTGCCCCGTGGACGATCTCGGGCGTCACCGAGGGCAGGTCGCCGAACACGTTCCAGGGACTGCCGCCTTCGGCGAACCGGGTGCGCGCGCTGTAGGCGGTGCCGCGCTGGCTGTCGAGGCTGTAGATCATCGAGGTGCTGTTGAGGGGTTCGCCCTCGCGCCCCGTGAACACCGAGGCCCCCTCGGTCCAGATCAGGTTCGTGGAGTCGTCCATGGTGATGGACGAATCGGCCTCCAGCTGCATGCGCTCGGCGCCTTCCCGGAAGAACCGCGCGCGCGCGTCCGGGTTGCCGTAGAGGATCACCTCGCCGCTCGACCCGAACTCGAGCCCGGCGCCCTCGTACTGGCTGGCCTGGTATCCCGGCAGCGAGAGCAGGGCGTTGAGCACGGAGTCCGGACCCGGGGCCACCGGCCGGGGAGCCCGTACCGTCGAGTCGGGCAGCTCCCGGAGCGAGTCCGGCAGCGGCGGGGCGGCCAGACGTTGGAGCACCTCGAGGACCTGTACCCGGGCGGAGTCAACGACAACGGTCGTGTCGGGCGGCCCCGGTGGGGGAATCGAGTCCTGGGTCTGCTGGCCGTGGGCCGGGATGGGCAGACCCGCCACGACCAGCGGCAGGAGCAGGGCGGTCGGGAGGCGCGCCCGTCGGCGGCGCGGGTCCGGGGCCATGCCTATCCCGCCTGAACGGAGTCCGGCGGCGGATCGGCCGCGGCGGCGACGCGCTCCTCGCGCTTCCGGTAGATCATTACCGAAAGCATGATCGAGAACTCGTACAGGATGATCAGCGGCACCATCATGAGCAGCGTCACCATGATGACGTCACCCGGGGAGATGAGCGCCGCGACGATCGTGATGAGCAGGATTGCGTGCCTGCGCTTGGTGCGCAGGAACTTCGGCGTCACAAGGCCCAGTACGCTCAGGATCATGACGACCACCGGCAATTCGAAGATGATGCCGAACGCCACGAGCAGCTGAATCGTGAATCCGAAGTAGTCCTGGGCGGTCCACTGCGGGCTCATGATTTCCGTCTGGAACCCGACGAGGAACTCCAGGGTGATCGGCAGCGCGATGTAGTACGCCATCAGCACGCCGAGAAGGAACAGAACCAGTCCCATGTAGAGCGAGGGCACGATGACCCGCTTCTCGGACTTCTTGAGCGCCGGCGCCAGAAACGACCAGACGTGATAGACGATGATGGGGAACACCAGAAGGAACCCGATCAGGATCCCGTACTTGAGCGTGATGAAGAACGCGTCGGTGGGCTTCAGGTTGATGAGCGTCTGATCCTCGCCGAACAGCGCCCGGTAGGGACTGAAAAGCACCTGGAGCATGTCCCCGTAGTGCACCAGCAGGAACCCCGCCACCGCCCCGATCGCCAGCGCCAGCAGGCTCCACAGGATGCGCCAGCGAAGCTCTTCGAGGTGGTCGAGAAAAGGCATCTCTCCGGCTGGGTTCGGGGTTTTGCTGGGCATCCGATGCGACTCCGCGGGTTACGGCCCGACCGATGATCGCGAAAGATAATGCCTCGGCGGCGGGGGAATAACGCCACCCGCAAAGCTTCCGCCGACGCTCCGCTCGCGCGTCAGATCGGAAGCTCGACCTGGTCCCTGGCGCGAAGGCTGCGTTCCCGCCGGAGGTTCAGGTCCGCGATCATCTCTTGGAACTCTTGGATATCCTGGAAGTTCCTGTACACGGACGCGAAGCGGACGTAGGCAACCCGGTCCAGCGGCTTGAGCGCTTCCATCACCATCTCGCCGATGCGCGAACTCCGGACCTCGCCACCCCCCTCCACGGTGAGCGTGTACTGGATGTTGCCGGCAATGGCGTCGATCGTGGACGGGGAGACGGGGCGCTTGGCGCACGCCACCTGAATGCTGCGCACGAGTTTCGCGCGTTCGAAGTCCTCGGTGTCGCCGCGGCTCTTCAGCACCCGGAGGGGCCGCTCCTGGATGTACTCGTAGGTGGTGAAGCGGCCCCGGCACTCCTTGCACTCGCGGCGGCGGCGCACAGCCTGCCCCTGCCCGGTCGAGCGCGTATCAACGACGTGATTGTCGGGGCAGCCACAGTGAGGACACCGCATCCCGCACCTCCCGCAGGGACATCGCCGGCGGGCAGCGCCGGTTGACCCGACAGCCTGAGCGCGGCCGCCCGGTGACCGCCCCCTTCCCGGACCCGGCCTAGGGGATTTCCTGAAGTTTCTGCTCCGCGAGCTCCGCGACGTCGGAGTCGGGGAACCCGCCGATCACCCGTTCAAGCAGATTGCGCGCCTCGTCGGTGTTTCCGAGTTCGTCGTGGAGAAGCGCGGCACGATAGAGCGCCTCCGGAACCCGCGGGGAGTCCGGGTACATCATGGGCACGCGCATGAACCCTTCGATTGCGTCCTCGAGGCGTTCCTCCTGCAGGTCGAGGTCGGAAAGGAAGAAGGTCGCGTCCCCGGCGAGTTCGTGATTCGGGTAGGTGGCGAGGAACAGGTCGAAACTGCGGCGCGCGGTGACGTTCGAGCCCCGGTCGTACATCCGCAGCGCCGCCTCGAAAAGGGCTTCGGGCCCCTCGATCTCCTCCATCGGAAGCCCGACGTCGCCCGAGTCCGCAACGACGACCGGCGCCCGCTGCATCATTTCCACCTGGTCGCGCAGGGAGGCCAGGGCACGCTGGCTCTGGCCCTCGACCTCAAGGAGGATCAGAATCTGCTGGTGGAGGTCATCCAGCCGCTGCAGTACCTCGCGGCGCAACTCCAGGTAGAGACCGGTCTGGCCGGAGAGGGTGTCCTGGCTGGCGCGAACCAGCGCCTCGAAGTCGGCCAACTCCCTCGCCTGGCGCGTGGCGACCGAGCTGACCTCCTCCTGAAGAACGCGGATGTCTCCCTTGGTGGCGCACCCCGCGCCGGCCAGCGCCCCGATCAGGGCGATCGGGAGGAGGACCTGTCGCGGCACGGCGTTCCTGTACGGACGCACTTACCCGGCCCGGTCGATCCCGGATGGGGCGGCTACTGGCCGCCGCCCGGAACCTGGATCTGATTGCCTCCAGCCGTGATCACGAACTCGTCGCGCCGGTTCTGGGCCCAGGACTGCTCGTTGCTGCCCATCTCGCGGGGCTGTTCCTCGCCGTAGGAACGCACGTCGAAGCGAGACTCGGCGAGCCCGGCGTTGACGAAGAACTGGCGCACGGCTTCCGCGCGCCGGCTGCCCAGCGCCAGGTTGTACTCCGAGGATCCGCGCTCGTCCGCGTGTCCCTCGATGCGGAGCCGTACCGCCGGGCTCGCGCGCAGTACACGGACCTTGCGCTGGAGCACGCCCTCGGCGTCGCCGCGAATCTCCGCCATGTCGAAGTCGAAGAAAACCATCGCCGTCAGCGCCTCGCGGGCAGCCTCGAGCGCGGCAGCACGACGTGCTTCCTCTTCAGCCGCCCTGCGGGCCGCTTCTTCCGCCGCTCTGCGGGCCGCGTCGATGGAATCCTGGTTCGGACCTTCCTCAGCGGGGGGCGGAGGGGGAGGGGGCAGTTCCTCCTGTCCGCACGAGGCGACGAACAGTCCGGCCGCGACGACGGAAATAATGAGACCGCGGTGCAACATCGCTACTCCTCGAATATGGGTGTCGGTGTCCGGTATCAGGCGTGCGCACGAATCAGCCATATACGTAAGAAATCGGACGCCCAAGCGCAACATCTTGTGGTGCTGCAAGGTGCATGGGGATCGCCGGCTCAGTTCTCCCTGGTCGGGGCCTCGGTGGAAGCCAGACTGGGCGACCAGTCCGGCACGCGCGGCCTCACCCCCGAGAGCACGGGGCGAATTCTGCCGCTCACGGTGTCTACGACGAAGAGCCCGAATCCCCAGTCCCGCTCTCCCACGAACACCAGATGGCGGCCATCGGGCGCCCAGCTGGGATCCTCGTTGTTGCCCTCGTAGGTGAGCTGCAGCAACCGTTGTCCCTGTGCGGCCACATCCGCGATGAGGATGTGGTAGCTGCCGCGGCGGTAGCGGCCGTGGAACGCGACCCGGTCGCCGGAGGGCGCCCAGTCCGGCGAGGTATAGTAGCCGCCCTGTCCGTAGAGGTAGGGAGATACCAGGTCCGGCCGACCGCCGGATTCCGCCGGCATCACGTAGATCTGCGGGATGGCCACGCCCAGCCGGTTGGAGTTGAAGGCCAGGCGTCTCCCGTCCGGCGAGAACGAAGGCGAAAGGTCGTTCCAGCGCCCTGCGGTGAGGCGCCAGAGGCAGCAGTCCTCGCGGACGCGCCAGGAGAAGAGACCGCTCTCGGCGCCATCCGCCAGCGAGAAGATGATCTCCTCCCCGTTCGGATGGTACACCGGGGTCATCGGCTGGCCGGCGCGGTTGAAGTCGAGGACGCGCGTCTGCCTGGTGGCGATTTCCATTTCATGGATGGCCGGATCCCCGCTTGCGAAGGACAGGAACGCCAGGCGCGAGCCGTCCGGGGACCACGAACAGGACATGGTGAGGGAGTTGAAGTTGGTGAGCCGCCGCAGGTTCTCGCCGTCCGAGTCGACCACGTACAGCTCCTGGGAACCGGCAGCCGATTCCATGGAAAAGCAGATCCGGGTGGCGGCCATCCCGGGCTCCCCGGTAATCCATCGGACGACATCGTCGGAGATCGCGTGGATGGCCATGCGGAAGTCCTCCGCGTCGGGGCGCGGAAGTGAGAAGCGGGCCCGCTCCTTCACCTCCGAGAAGACGACGTCGTGCAGTTCCAGGACGAGCACGAAGCGGTTGCCAAGCCCCTCGACCTGTCCGGTCACCAGCCAATCGGCGCCAAACTGGTCCCACAGGCCGTAATCCACGCCTCCGCCACCGGGGGCCAGCGGAATCGAATCCATCATCTCGAACCGGTCGCTGTAGCGCAGGTCGCGCGCGATCACGGCCTCGACCCTGGGCGCGACCGTCAGGCCGCCGAAGCGGCCCGTGAAGGGGCTGATCGCCAGGGTGGGCACATAGCTCTCGTAGACCACCCCCAGGTGGCGAACCGCACCCGGGATGGTGTCGACCTGGGCAGCCGCCCGGCCGGCGGTGGCCGACAGCAGGACCAGCAGGAGGGCTGTGGCTCCGCCCAGGGCCCGCCCGGGGCCGCCGCGGCTGACCTGTCGGACCTGGTTCGCGATCCGGACGCCTTTCCTCATGTGACGCTCCTCCCTACGCGGCCGGACCCGGCCCGTGACGGACCGTGGACTCCGTCGGCGGCCGGCGCCGCGCCGGGCTGAAAGTGAACCGGAAGGGTGCGTTTTCGAGCCCCATCTCCGGCGGCAGCGGACCGAAGCGTCCACCTCCGGCGCATTCGACGGCCTCCCGCACGGCCAGATCGAAGACGACGCTTCTCGATGTCTCGGAGATGCGCACCGTCGTGTCGATCACCTTGCCCTCCCGGTCGAGCACGAAGTCCACCGAAGCGGTAAGATCGGCCATCCCCGGCGGACGGAAGCACCGCCGCATCTGCCGCTGCATGTTGGCGTAATACTGTGGGAAATCCCGTTCCACGCCCCTCATGCGGACATCGAGATCGTCGGTGCCCGTGCTGGGTTCGTCCAGCGGCGCCGGCTCGGGTTCCTCCTCCACCGGCCGTTCCTCCGGGACGGGCTCCGGGGCATCCGGGAGAGGAACGGGCTCGGGCTCCGCTTCGTCCTCCAGTTCGGCTACCGGCTCCTCCTCGGGAAGGGCTTCGGGCTCGGGGGTGTCGACCGTCAGTTCCTCCTCCTCCGGAGCCGGCGCGGGTTCGACCTCGGCAGCGGGAGCGGGCATGGCGACCAGTTCAAGCTCGATGGTCACCAGCTGCACCGGTTCGGGCTGGATGTTGGTCGCCACGACCAGCATCAGGAAGAACCCGTGCAGGCCGACCGAGAAGAAGACCGGAGACCTGCCCGGCCGGTCCCTTCGCCGTCGCGCGCTTCGGCCCACCGCCACTCCCCCCCTTCTATCGGCTCGCGTCGGGCTCGGCAACGATCGCGAAGCGGATTCCCTCCTGCCGCGCCAGGTCCTGGACCTTCGCGAAGACCCGCACCATGTCGCCATGGTACGCAAGGGAGTCGCCCCGAATGTAGATCTGCCCCACGTTGCGCGCGCTAACCGCCTGGGATAGCACGCCCTCGAGGTCCTCGTAGGGCACGACCGTCTCGGAGAGCACGATCTCCCCGTTGGCGCGAACCGCGACGATCAGGGGCTCTTCGTCCGCGGTCAGCGCAGCGACATCGGCTCGCGGCACGCCCACCTCGATGCCCCCCTGGAGGATGGGGGCGGTGATGATGAAGATCACCAGCAACGTGAAGGCGACGTCCACGAGCGAGGTCACGTTGATCTCCGCGCGCAGCGGCAGATCCCCGCGGCGTCCCCGCGACCGGCCTTCGTGGCTCAAACGTGCCCTTCCCGCGCGAGCGTGCCGATGAACTCGCTCGAGAACCCCTCGAGCTCACCCGCGACCAGGTTCAACCGCGAAACGTAGTAGTTGTAGGCGATGACCGCCGGGATGGCGACGAAGAGGCCGGTCACGGTGGTCACCAGCGCCTCCGCCACCCCCGGGGCCACGGCGGCAATGTTCGCCGAGCCGCTCGCGGTGATTCCCCGGAAGGTGTTCATGATGCCGATCACGGTTCCCATCAGCCCGAGCAGGGGCGAGATGGAGCCGATGACCGCGAGCCAGGTAAGGCCCTGGGCGAGGTCGTCGCGCTCGTCGGATTCCTCCTTCTGCAATACCATCCGAAGCGTCTCCAGCTCAACCTGGGTCAATCCTTCCCTTGCGGACACGCCTCCGCGCAGCGCCCCCGGCCGCAACTCGCTGAAGAAGTTGACCCCGTGTCGAAAGAGGCGGCCGTAGGGGGACTCCGGGAGGGCCAGAATCGCGGTATAGGCCTCTTCGAGCCCCCGCGCATTGGACACCGCGTCCAGGAACTGGTTTCCCTGGGTCCGAACCTTGCGAAACTGGAGGTACTTCCAGCCGATCACGTACCAGCTCGCCAGGGAAAACACGCCGAGCACGGCCAGCACCACCAGGGTAGGGGCGCTCGCCCCGACGACCATTTCCAGCAAGGTTGCCGAGGGACGGCTCTGGAGCGCCAGGATCCCGACCGCGGTCATTTGGGGTTCAGTCCTCCGGCTCTTCAGGGTGACGGGGGCCGGGCATGGACGGCGGCCCGTGCGATGGCGAGATCCGGGACACACTACCCCCGCCCGCTCCGCGGGATCCTGGCGTCTGGGGCGCGGCGATCACGGACCGGCAGCCCCGGCCCTCCAGGGACGCAGGTACTCCGGCTCCCACGCTCGCGCGTTGTCCACGGGCGGCCCGGGCATGAGCGTGAAGAGGCGGGCGAGCCCCTCGGCGGTGGGCAATCCGGCCGGGGGCGGGACGACACGCCAGCCGCGCCGCCCGATCGCCGCGGCGTGGCGAAATGCGCCGTCGCCCGCGAAGATCGCCCCTTCCGGAATGGCCGAGGACAGTACTTCGCCCAGGCGCGTGGCGGACGGGGGGACCAGGACATCGACGGAGGCGGGTCCCACCCGGAAACAGCCTGCGTACACCCGGTCCGCGCGCGCGTCGAAGAGGACGTAGCAGGGAGTGCCGGGTTCGGGAGGCTCCACCGCCCGGTCCTCGTGCCCCTTGCGCCACCCGGCCGGTCCGGACCAGCCGGCGGGCAGCCAAACGCCTTCCGAAGCCGCGGCGGCGGCCAGGCTGGAGTAGGTCCATATCGGCACCCCGCATCCCTCCGTCAGCCCCTTTGCAGTCGCCGCCGCCACCCGTACGCCGGTAAAGGACCCCGGGCCACTCCCCACCACGATACCCGCCAGATCGCCCAGTTGGGCGCCCGAAGCCACGAGCACGCCGCGAATGGCGGGCAAAAGGCGGGCGGCGTGCCGGCGCGGGCTGCGCAGGAAGGCACGCGCGAGCACGTTGCCGTTCGCGGTCACGATCACGGACCCCAGCCGCGACGACGTGTCGAAGGCGAGAATGGTGCGGCTGCGTCCGTTCATCGATCCGGCAACCCGGGCGGGTTTCCGCTGCAGGAGACCTCGACCGCGCGCACGGTTGCGCCGGGAGCCGGCGCGGTCAGGGATATCTCCCAGCGGTCCGGCGGAAGGAGGGCCCGCGCTCTCTCCGGCCATTCGACGATCACGATTTCACCTCTGTCGCCAAGCTCGAACCAGCCCAGTTCCGCCAGTTCGGATTCGTCGTTCAGACGATACAGATCCATGTGTACGATGGTTTTTCCCCTCACGCCCGGATAACGGAAGACCAGATTGAAGGTCGGCGACGGCACGGCCCCGCGCACCCCGGCCCCTCGCGCCACCGCCCTCGCCAGCACCGACTTCCCCGCACCCACCGGTCCGCGCAGCATCAGAAACACCGGAGGCCTGACCGAAGACCCGATGCGCTCGCCCCACCTCGCCAGCTCTTCCTCGCTCAGCACCCTCCGCGTCTTCACCGACGCGGTCTCCGCCGTGTCCGGGGGCATCCCGGCCTACCTTTTCGCGCCTTCGCCCTCGAGCGACACCCGCAGCTCGAAAAGCTGGTCCCGCAGCATCGCGGCCCGCTCGAACTCGAGTGCGCCCGACGCCCGGTTCATCTCCTCTTCCAGAATCTTCACGTACTCTTCGCGGTTGACTTCGTCCGAATAGCCCGGCTGTGCTTCCGCCACCAGGGCGACCGGCTTCTCGCGCGCATCCGCCACACGGGTGCTGAACTCGATCTCCTCTACGCTCTTCACGATGGTTTCCGGAGTGATCCGATGTTCCCTGTTGTAGGCGAGCTGAATCTCGCGTCGCCGATTGGTCTCGTCGAGGCACCTCGCCATCGATTCGGTGATGGTGTCGGCATAGAGAATCGCCGTGCCGCGAACGTTGCGGGCGGCCCGGCCGATGGTCTGGATCAGCGAACGGGCATCGCGCAGGAAGCCCTCCTTGTCGGCGTCCAGAATGGCGACCAGAGACACCTCCGGCAGATCGAGACCCTCGCGCAGCAGGTTGATGCCCACCAGCACGTCGATTCCGCCGAGCCGCAGGGCGCGCAGGATGTCCACCCGGTCGATGGTGTTGATCTCCGAGTGCATGTAGCGGACGCGCACCCCCAGCGACTGCAGGTACTCCGAGAGGTCCTCAGCCATGCGCTTGGTGAGGGTGGTGACCAGGATGCGCTCGCCGCGGGCCGCCCGTTCGTGGATTTCGGCGAGCAGATCGTCGACCTGGCCGCGCACGGGACGCACCTCCACCTCCGGGTCGACCAGCCCCGTGGGGCGGATGATCTGTTCCACCACGACGCCCCGCGACAGCCCCAGCTCCATGTCGCCAGGGGTGGCCGAGACGAAAACCGCCTGATCCAGAACGGACTCCCACTCCTCGTACCGGAGCGGCCGGTTGTCCAGCGCGCTGGGCAGCCGAAAGCCGAACTCGACCAGGGTATCCTTGCGCGCCTTGTCGCCGTTGAACATCCCGCGGATCTGCGGAAGGGACACGTGCGATTCGTCCACGATGGTGAGAAAGCGCTCCGGGAAGTAGTCCAGAAGGCAGGATGGCCGTTCTCCGGCCTCGCGGCGGCTGATGAAGCGCGAGTAGTTCTCGATGCCCGGGCAGGTTCCCACCTCCAGCATCATCTCAATGTCGAAGTTGGTGCGCGACTCGAGCCGCTGCGCCTCCAGCAGCTTGCCCGCCCCGCGAAAGCGGTGCAGTTGATCGGCCAGTTCGTCGCGGATCAGGGGCACCGCCTCCTCCAAGGTGCGGCGGTGCGTGACATAGTGGCTGGCGGGGTAGATGGCGGTGCGGTTCAGGGAAACGATCGCCTCTCCGGTGAGGGGCTCGAACCGCGTGATGCGCTCGATTTCGTCGCCCCACAGTTCGATGCGGATCCCCTGCTCCTCATAGGCGGGCAGAATCTCGACGGTGTCGCCCCGTACCCTGAAGGTGCCGCGCTCGAAGGCGAAGTCGTTGCGGTGGTACTGAATGTCGACCAGCCCCCGCAGCAACTCGTCACGCGGCACGAGCTCCCCCACCCGCGCCTCCAGCATGAGGGAGCGATAGTCGGCGGGGTTGCCCAGGCCGTAGATGCACGAAACCGACGCCACCACGATTACGTCGTCCCGCTCGAACAGCGAGGAGGTGGAGCGGAGACGCAGCCGGTCGATGTCCTCGTTGATGCTCGCGTCCTTCTCGATATAGGTGTCGGTGGCCGGGACATAGGCCTCCGGCTGATAATAGTCGTAGTAGGAGACGAAATACTCGACCGCATTGACGGGGAAAAGCGCCTTGAGTTCCCCGTAGAGCTGAGCCGCAAGGGTCTTGTTGTGGGACATCACCAGCGTGGGACGACCGTGGCGCTGGATGACGTGCGCCATCGAGAGCGTCTTCCCGGTGCCGGTCGCCCCCAGCAGGGTCTGGAAGCGGCTGCCATCCTCCAGGCCGGCCGAAAGCTCCTCGATCGCGGAGGGCTGGTCTCCCGCGGGCTCGAAGGAGGAGTGGATCTCGAACCGGGGCACGAACTCAGGCCTCGATCCTTCCCGTCTCGCCCTTGCTCTCGCGCCGTTCGACCGTGAGCACGCCCTTCACCTGGTTCACGGCCTTGAGCACCTTTTCCAGGTGAGCCAGGTCCTCCACCTCCACCACGAACTCGCCGCTCATGCCCGCCCTGTCCGATCGAACGTCCGCATTCTGGATGTTGGTTCCGGTGTTGGCGATGGCCTTGGCGATATCCGACAGGAGCCCCCGGCGATCCACGGCCCGCGCCTGAATCTTCACCATCCGGGTATCTCCCTTCTCCGCCGTCCATCGGATTTCGACCCTGCGCTCCGGATCCTGGGACAGATAGAGCACGTTGGCGCAGTCGGTCCGGTGAATCGAGATGCCGCGCCCGACCGTGATGTAGCCGATGACGTCGTCGCCCGGCACCGGCTGGCAGCACTGGGAGTAGCGCACCATCAGGTTGTCCACGCCCTGGATGCGCACGCCTTTGCTGGAAGGACGTATCCTCGCGGCGATGCGCCGCAACGTGGAAGGGCGCTGGGAGCCGGGAGTGGTCTCCTGGTCCGGGAAGAGGGCCCTGAGGGCGGCAGCCGGACCCACGTCTCCCCGCCCCAGCGCCGCCTGCAACTGGTCGAAGTCGGGATAGCCCAGCTGCGCGGCCGCATGGATCTTCGCGTCGTCGCCCGGCTTGGGAAGGCGTCGCTTGCGAAGCTCCTGCTTCAGGAAATCCCCACCCAGCTGAAGGGCGGAGGCGAATTCCTCCTTGCGGATCCAGCGGCGGATCTGCCCGCGCGCCCGCGACGTCTTGACGAACGCGAGCCAGTCGCGGTTTGGACGCTGCTTGGCGTTCTTGATGATCTCGACCGTGTCGCCGTTCTTGAGCTTGCGCGAGAGCGGGGCGATGCGGCCGTTCACCCGCGCGCCCGCGCAGTGCGATCCGATTTCGCTGTGGACGGAATACGCGAAATCGATCGGAGTCGCGCCGACGGGAAGCTGCTTGACTTCGCCCTTGGGGGTAAAGACGAAGATCTCTCCCTGAAAGAGGTCCATGCGGAGGAATTCCATGAATTCCTCCGGCTCGCTGGTATCCTTCTGCCATTCGAGCACCTGGCGGAACCAGGAGAGAGCTTCTCCGACCTCGTCTTTCCTGGCGCCCCCGCCTTCCTTGTAGCGCCAGTGCGCGGCGATCCCCTGCTCCGCCGTCAGGTGCATCGCCTCGGTGCGGATCTGGATCTCGTAGCGGCGGCCGCGCGGACCGAACACGGTCGTGTGCAGGGATTGGTACATGTTGGACTTCGGCGTCGCGATATAGTCGCGGAAGCGCTCCTGCACCGGAGTCCAGCGGTTGTGGATCACCCCGAGCGACGCGTAGCAGTGCTGCACCGAGTCCGTAATCACGCGCAGTGCGAGCAGATCCTGTATCTCCTCGAAGGGAAGGTCGTTGGCGCGGATCTTCTTGTGGATCGACCACAGATGCTTCGGCCTGCCGGTCACGTCGACGAAGGGGATTCCCGCTTCGGTCAGCATGTCGACCAGCGGACGCTTCATCTCCATGATCTGCCGCTCCCGTTCCCGGCGGCGCTGCTGAATCTTCTTCTTCAGCTGGTTGTATTCGCCGGGTTCGAGAAACTTGAAAGCCAGGTCCTCCAGCTCCCACTTGATGGCCGCCAGCCCGAGGCGATGGGCGATGGGGGCATAGATGTTGCGCGTCTCCAGCGCGATTCGCCTCTGCTTGGGCGGCCTCAGGTGCTCGAGCGTGCGCATGTTGTGGAGCCGGTCGGCGAGCTTGATGAGGATCACGCGGGCATCCTGCACCATCGACACGAGCAGCTTGCGGTAGTTCTCGACCTGCCGTTCCGCATTCGACCGGAAGCGCACGCGCCCGATCTTCGTGACGCCGTCCACGATCCCCGCCACCTCGGCGCCGAACTGGGCTTCCACATCGGTCAGGTCGACGGCGGTGTCCTCCACGACATCGTGGATCAGGCCCGCGGCAATGGAAGCGGTATCCAGGCGCAGTTCCGCCAGGATGGTGGCGACACCGACGGCGTGGGTGACATAGCGTGCGCCGGAAGCGCGCCGCTGGCCCGCGTGTGCTTCCGCTGCGACCCGGTAGGCCCTCTCGATCTGGCTGACGTCCAGGCGGTCGGCGTACGCCTCGATGGCCGGAGCAAGATGCGCGGGCAGTTTCTGAACCGCGTTCCTGGCAATCGTGGCAGTCGAAGTCGCCATTATCGGGACTCTGCAGGTGAGACAGCGGTGTGCGGACTCGTTCGAGCTGCGCTCGACCAGTGAACATAATCGCCAGCCGGGTTATCCGCAGGGACCGGGCGCACGCGGGGTGCTGCGGGCAGTTTCCGACGAGCGGTCCGCTACATCAGGCCGTCCTGGGCCAGCGAGCGAAACGCTTCGCCCGCGATGATCACGTGGTCGAGCACCGGGATCCCGACCGTGCGGCCGGCCGCCGACAGCTGCCGGGTGACCTCGCGGTCCTCGGCGGAGGGTGACGGGTTTCCGGATGGGTGGTTGTGCACCAGAATCACCGCTGCCGCGCTTTCCACGATCGCCTCCCGCAACACCTCGCGCGGATGGATGAGGGAGGCGTCCAGGATTCCGCGCGTGATCAGCACCTCGCGCAGCACGCCGTGCTGGCTGTTGAGCAGAAGGGCGTGAAACTCCTCGTGGCGCAGATCGCGCAGCCGGGGGGCCATGCGCGCATAGATGTCGCCGGGGCCGCGGATGGGGTCGCGGGTGGAAAGGCGCTCCCTCACGCCCCGGCGACCCAGTTCCAGCGCCGCCAGCACCCTGGCGGCGGTCGCCTCTCCGACGCCCGCAACGCCCTCCAGGAGCCCGGCGGGGGCCGATCCCATGCGCGCCAGCGATCCCTCGCAGCGCCGCAGCAGGGCATCCGCCACGTCCATCGCGCTCGCGCCCCTGCTTCCGCTGCCCACCACGAGCGAAAGCAGCTCGCGGGTCGCCAGCCCGTGCACGCCCACCTCCCGCAGGCGTTCGCGCGGGCGGTCTCCGCGCGGCCATTCGCGCATCGGGCGGGGGGGTGTCAGGCGGCGCGCCCGTGGCACTTCTTGTATTTCTTTCCCGAGCCGCAGGGACAGGGCGCGTTGCGTCCCGGGCGGGCCTCGACGGTGACCGGCCGGGACTTGCGCGCCTCCCCGCGGTTGGTTGCCAGGGTGGACACGTCGGTTGCGGGACCGGCAGCGGCGCGCGCGCTCCGGGCGATGCCGGTCGCATCGACTCGCCCCGGCACGTCCGCCCGGCGGGAGACCGGAGCAGCCGACCGTGCGCGGGTGGTGGCGGCCGATGTCTCCTGCGGACCCGTATAGGTGAGGCGCTGGCCTCCCATCGGGCGCCGCCGCATCATCGGCTGCTGCTCGACCTGCGCCCGCAGGATGAGCGACGCCAGCGTCTTGCGCAGATCGTGCATGAGGTCCACGAACATGTCGTAGGCCTCTTTCTTGTATTCGACCAGGGGGTCCTTCTGCCCCCAGCTGCGGTACGAGATGGACGCCTTGAGGTGGTCGAGGTCGTACAGGTGATCCTTCCATTTCTGGTCGATCACCGACAGCAGGATATAGGAGGTGACGCGTTCCGCGGTCTCGCCGAATCCCTCCAGCTTGCGCTGGAAAGCGTCCCTTCCGGCCTCGTTGACAAGTGTCGCCAGATCCTCGTGGTCCAGTTCCGGGACCGGCTCGTCCCCATCGGGCAAATCGTTCACGAGCACCAGGAATTCGAGCAGCAGGCGGCGCTTGAGTCCGGCCAGGTCCCATTCCTCCTCGGGGCTGGAGGCGGGCACATACTCGTCCAGCGTGCTCCCGAGGGCGTACTCGATCATCTCCCAGATCTCGCCCTTGAGATCCTCTCCCCCCTCCAGTGCGAACAGGCGCAGGTCGTAGATGACCTCGCGCTGCTGGTTCATGACATCGTCGTAGTCGAGAAGCCGCTTGCGCGCCTCGAAGTTGTTCCCCTCCACGCGCACCTGGGCCCTTCCGATCGAGCGCGTAACCAGGGGATGCGCGATCACCTCGCCTTCCTCGGCGCCGAGCTTCTCCATGGCCCCCGCCACGCGGTCCGACATGAACAGACGCATCAGGTCGTCTTCGAGGGAGAGGAAGAACTGCGAGGTTCCCGGGTCGCCCTGGCGTCCGGCGCGCCCCCTGAGCTGGCGGTCGATGCGGCGCGAGTCGTGCCGCGCCGATCCGAGAATGTGAAGGCCGCCGATCTCGATGACGAAGTCGTCCGGCTTCCTCTCCAGGTCCACGGTGACCCGGCGTGGATCGACCGGATAGAGTTCGTCCAGGTCGAGCCCGCGGGCGCGCGCCCAGCCTGCGGTGCGCGCGTCCTTCACCCCCTCGCCCAGTTTGATGTCGGTGCCGCGGCCGGCCATGTTGGTGGCGATGGTCACCGCCCCCGGGCGCCCCGCCTCGGCCACGATCTCCGCCTCGCGGAGGTGCTGCTTGGCATTGAGCACGTTATGGCGGATGCCACGCCGCTTGAGCATGCGGGAAAGCGTTTCCGAGACATCCACGTTGGTGGTGCCGACCAGCACGGGCAGCTCCAGCCGGTTGAAATGCCCGATCTCGTCCATGAGCGCGTTGTACTTCTCGCGTACGGTGCGGAAGATGAGGTCGTCGCGGTCGTCCCGGATCACAGGCCGGTTGGTGGGGATCACCATCACGTCCAGGCCGTAGATCTGGTGGAATTCGTTCTCCTCCGTCTCCGCGGTTCCGGTCATCCCCGCCAGCTTGTCGTACATGCGGAAATAGTTCTGGATGGTGATGGTGGCGAGCGTCTGGGTCTCGCCCCGCACCTCCACACCCTCCTTCGCCTCCACCGCCTGGTGCAGCCCGTCGCTCCACCGCCGGCCCGGCATCTGCCGCCCGGTGAACTCGTCCACGATCACCACGGCGCCGTTCTCGCCGAGGATGTACTGCTCGTTGCGATGATAGAGCGCGTATGCCTTCAGCAACTGGTGAATGACGTGGATCTTCTGGCTCTTGGTCGCGTACTCGCCCTCGAGCGCCTGAATGCGTTCCCGCCGGTCGTCCACCGAGAGCATCTCGTCCTGCTCGAGCTCCCCCATTGCCTCGGAGAGATCCGGCACCACGAAGGCATCGGGATCTCCCGGTGACAGCGTGTCCAGGCCCTTGTCCGAGAGGTGCACGTTGTGCCCCTTCTCATCCATCGCGAACAGCAGGAGTTCGTCGATCTCGTGCAGGCGCTTTTCGCGCATGTAGTCGCCTTCGACCTTCTGCACCAGCTTCTGAATCCCCGGATCCTCGGCGAAGAGCTTGAGCAGGCGCTTGTTCTTCGGCGTCCCCCGCTTGACCGCCAGCAGGCTCTCGCCGGCGCCGTGCTCGTTGCCAGCCTCCAGTTCACGATGCGCGCCGGCCACCAGCTCACCCGTGATCTTCGACTGTTGCCGATAGAGTCTCCCCACCAGCGGCGCCATCTGCTTGAACGGCGTCGAGGTGTCGCGACCGACCGGTCCCGAAATGATCAGCGGCGTCCGAGCCTCGTCGATGAGGATGGAGTCCACCTCGTCGATGATCGCGAAGGGATGCCCGCGCTGTACCCGCTGCGCGAGGTCGTGGACCATGTTGTCGCGCAGGTAGTCGAACCCGAACTCGTTGTTGGTCCCGTAGGTGATGTCCGCCAGGTACGCCTGCCGGCGCTCCTCCGAACCCGGCTGGTGCTCGTCGATCACATCCGTGGTGAGGCCCAGCGATTCATAGATGTAGCCCATCCACTGGGCGTCGCGGCGGGCCAGGTAGGAGTTGACGGTGACGAGGTGTGCTCCCCGCCCCGCGAGGGAGTTCAGGTAGAGCGGCATCGTCGCCACCAGGGTCTTGCCTTCACCGGTGGCCATTTCGGCGGCCTTGCCCTGGTGGAGCGCAATCGCCCCGATCAACTGGACATCGTAGGGGATCATGTCCCAGACCAGGTCGTGCCCGGTCACCCGCACCGTGGACCCGACGAGTCTCCGGCACGCCTCCTTGACGACGGCAAACGCCTCGGGAAGGATGTCGTCGAGGGCCTCTTCGAGTTCGGCGAGATAATCCTTGTCGAGTTCGGCAATCCTGAGGCCGAGGCTCTCCCGCTCGGACGGATCCTGAGACCGGCTCTTGCGTTCGCGAAGGTCCTGCGCCTGGTCGAGAACGGGACCCACCCGTTCGTGTATGCGGGCACGGAACTCGTCCGTCTTGCCGCGCAGCTCATCCCGCGAGATCCCGGCCAGTCCCGCCTGGATCTCGTTGATCTCGTCGACCAGGGGCTGGAGTTTTCGCGCTTCCCGGGCGTGCCGGTCTCCGAACACCTTTCTGGCGAATGCCTTGATCATCGTTCCGTCCAGCGCGTGGCGCGCGTCATGGCACGGTGGCGACCGGCACCGGTACCGCCGGCAGCCACTCCCCCGGCCGCGATGTAAGGGCGTTCCGCGTACGGGTACAGCCCTTCCCGCTTCACGATCGCGCGGACCGGGTCGGGCACCAGATACCGAAGCCGGCGTTCCTCGCCGAATCGCGTCCGAATCTCGCTCGACGAGACGTCGATCCGGGTGACGGGCAGTTGCTCGTGCTTTACTCCAGGGGACGGAACCCGTCCGAAGGAGCCGCCACCGGGGACCATGACCACGACCCGCGCCAGGCGCGCGATCTCGGCGGGTTCCCGCCATTTGTGGAAGGCCGCCGCCTGATCGGGGCCGATCAGCAGGAAGAGGCGGGTCGCGGCACCGGCGGCCACGAGCTCCCGCAGCGTGTCGACCGTATAGGAGGTGCCCTTCCGGCGCACCTCCCGGTCGCTTACCCGGAAGCGTGCGTCGCCGGCTACGGCCGCTCGGGTCATTTCCAGGCGAACCTCGGGGGACGACAATCGCCACGGGCGCTTGTGGGGAGGATGCCCGCACGGGATCCACACGACGCGGTGCACGGGAAGAGCGTCGTAGGCGTCCTGCGCAACCGTCAGGTGCCCGATGTGGGGCGGGTCGAAGGTTCCCCCGAAGAGCGCGACGCCCCCGGAAGCACGCTCATCCGACATCACGGACCTCCTCCGCTTCCGGTGAATCCGGATACCGGTCGAGCAGCCTCTGGCGCGCCTCGGTCGCCTCTTCCTCGTACTCCAGGCGCTGGTAGGTGCGATAGATGAAGAGCAGGGCGGCCGGGGCCGCGGTGGTATCGGGATAGCCCTCGAGCGCCTGCTCGAAATAGATGAGTCCGGAATCCAGCAAGCTGCGCCGGAAGTAGAACTCGCCCCGGTTGACGTCCTTCCACGCCAGCTTTTCCACCATGACGTTGCGGATCGAATCAGCCTCTGCAGCCTCCTGGGTTCCCGGGTAGTCGAGCGTCACCGCCTGACAGGATGACAGTGCCTGCACGGTATACTGCTGGTCACGGTCGAGGATCGGCGACAGGCGCGAGTGCGAGCGGCACAGCCCCAGGGCCGCGTCCGTCATGAGCTCGTGGGTCGGATACGTGCTGGAAAAGCGAACGAATTCGGAGTTGGCGGTTATGTAGTCCCCCTTGTTGAGATAGGCCTGCGCGAGCAGCATGCGGGCCTCGGCCATCTGATCGAAGCCCGGCGCTCCCTGCACCAGCCTCTCAAGCGCCGTCACGGCTTCATCCCAGTCTTCGCGATCGAACGCCTCCTGCGAGTACTCGAGGAGTTGCGAGGCGGTCAATCCGAAATAGGGCGGGGTGGATGAGCAGGCGGCACCCAGGCATACGACCAGTGCGGACAGCACCCAGGTGCGCCCGCTTCTGTACGCGCGACTTCCACTCATCATCGGCACCGAACTCTCCTGAAAAGCACCAACGCCCGTTCCCATGGTGAAGGATCGCGAAAGAAGGCGGGCGCGTCCATGAACGAATGACTCATCCTGCCCGGTAAAAGTCCCGAATCGCCCGCGCAACCCCTGCTGCACGTTCTCTCCCCAGCTCCGGGAACACGGGAAGGCTGACCACTTCCCGGCACGCAGCCTCGGCCACCGGAAGATCGCCGGGGCGATAGCCGAGTTCCGCGAAGCAGCGCTGCAGGTGAAGCGGTCGCGGATAGTAAAGCCCTGTCTCCAGTCCTCTCTGGCGCAAGTGGCTCCGAAGCCGGTCCCTCTCACGCGCCCGAATGGTGTATTGATGGTAGGTGTGGAAGTTCCCGGACCGAACCCGGGGGCGGACGACGCCGGAGACCCCGGCCAGCATCTCGTCGTAGACCGCGGCGTTGGTCCTGCGGGCCTCCGTCCAGCCGGTCAGCCGGGGCAGCTTCGCGTGCAGCACCGCGGCCTGCAGGGAATCCAGCCGGCTGTTCACCCCGACCACGTCATGGCGCCCGCCGCTCATCCCTCCGTGCACGCGCAGCCGGCGAAGCCGCCGGGCCAACGCGCCGTCGTCGGTGACGACCATGCCGCCATCGCCGAATCCTCCCAGGTTCTTGGTGGGAAAGAAGCTGACGGTCCCCGCCGCTCCGGAAGCCCCTGCCAGGGCGATTTCGCCTCCGGGCGTCCGCTGCCGGGCGCCGAGCGCCTGGGCCGCGTCTTCGACCACCCGGGCACCCCGAGCGCGCGCGAGCTCGAGCAATTCGGCCATGGGCGCCATCTGCCCGAACAGATGCACGGGAAGGACGACCCGGGTGCGATCGCTCCAGCACGCGCGCACGGTGTCCGCATCCAGGTTGAAGGTCCCCGGTTCCACGTCGCAGAAGACCGGGCGGAGGCCTGCGTTCCATACCGCTCCGGCCGTCCCGAAGAAGGTAAAGGCGGGCACGATCACCTCGTCGGAACGACCGAGTCCGAGGGCGCGCAACACGAGCCAGATGGCGTCG
Source organism: Gammaproteobacteria bacterium (assembly GCA_028819075.1). NCBI lineage: Bacteria > Pseudomonadati > Pseudomonadota > Gammaproteobacteria > Gammaproteobacteria bacterium. The sequence goes on along the minus strand of JAPPMM010000017.1, from coordinate 164,225 downwards.
GTGCCGTTGGCGCATCCGACGGCGTGACGCACCCCGACCCGCTCCGCCACGGCTTCCTCGAACGCCTCGACCGCGGGTCCCAGCACGAATCTCTGGCTTTCGACCACCTCGGTGAGCGCGCGATCGATCTCCGCCCGCATGGTGTCGTACTGTGCCCGCAGGTCGACCAGCGGAGTGCGTGTCAGCACGCCCACTCAAGATCTTCCGGCCATCCCGGAGGCCCGCTGCGCCGACCCTCCTCCCCCTCCATCGCCCCACGGCCGCTGTCGTCGCCGGCGGACACCCCGAAACGCAGCTGGTCGATCCATTGCTCGGCTCGGCGGGCGAGCGCCCGCGACGCCGACGGATCCTCCCGCGCCGCCCCTCCGAAGGCATCCACGGCCTCGGCGCAGCGGGCGAAGGACACCAGCAGTTCGCCCAGCTCGAAATAGGCCCGGGCGAGGTGGGTCCGGGGTTCGCCCCGAGCCACGGTTTCCTGAATCAGGGTCAGGGCTCCCTCGTGGTCGCCGTCATTCCGGAATTCCTGCGCGAGATCGTAGGAGCACTTGCCGATGTGCCAGCCGGCATCGCGCTGCTGCCGCGTCGGCACCATCTCCTCAAACCGCCGATAGAAGGCGAGGGCGGACTCGCAGGCCCCCACTTCCTCGTAGGCCAGGGCGGTCTCGTAGAGCACCTCCGGCACCGAGTCGCCCGAGAGGGCGCGCTGGAAAAAGACGAGCGCGCGCGCATGTTCCCCGTTGGCCGCATAGTGCGAAGCCAGAGGGAAGGCCAGACGGGCAAAGTTGACATCCGGATTGAGCTCCGCGGCGGCTTCGAGCGCGGACGCCAGAGCAAAGCGATCCGCCTGCTGCTGGGCGGTGCGCGCCAGGCGAACCAGGTCGGAGACCGCCTGGTCGACCAGGCCGGGCTCGGCCTCGATGGCGCGCCGGTAGGCCTGCCTGGCTTCGTCCACCCGCCCCAGGCGGGCGTAGGCATGCGCCACGCGCAGATGCGCGTCCCCGGAACCGGCTCCACGGCGCACGGCCAACCGGTATTCGGCGAGCGCTTCCTCGTAGTCGCCATGGGCCCAGGCCTGGTCACCGCGCAGGGTGGCGCCGTCCTCGGCGGCGCGCGTCACGCAGGCGGCTGCCGCGACCGCGATCAGGCAGCCCCCCCGCAACCACCCGGCGACCTTGTCTCTTCCGTGCTCGAACATGCGTCCCCTACCGGGATCGCGCCCCACAGGTTCCGGGATGGAGGCCTCGCCGCAGCGGCCGAGACGACTAGGCGAGGCCACCCTTCACGATCCACCCCACCCCGCGGCGGGACGCGGCCCGCGCGTTGGTGCCCGCCGTGGCGTTGCGGGCGTCCACCAGCACCCTCGACTTCGCGACTATTTCGCGCATGTCGAAGCAGGAGTGGTCGGTAAGGATCAACACCACATCGGCCTGACCCAGCAGGGAAGGCGTCAGCGCAACCGATTCCCGCAGCCCCGTGCGCTCGTCGTTGAGGAAGGGCACGTGCGGATCGTGGTAGACCACGCCGGCGCCCGCGGCCTCCAGCAGCTCGATGATGTAGAGCGCCGGAGATTCCCGCACGTCATCGATGTCCTTCTTGTACGCGACCCCCAGAATGGCCACGGTGGAACCCCTGACCGCCTTGCCTTCGTCGTTCAGGGCGTCGCGCACCTGGTCCACGACGAATCGAGGCATGCTTGCGTTGATCTCCGACGCCAGCTCGATGAAGCGGGTGCGGAAGTCGAGCGTGCGCATTTTCCAGGACAGGTAGTGGGGATCGACGGGAATGCAATGCCCCCCCAGGCCGGGACCCGGGACGAAACGCATGAACCCGAACGGCTTGGTGGCGGCCGCCTCGACCACCTCCCAGATGTCCACGCCCAGCCGGTCGGCGATGAGGGCGGTCTCGTTTACCAGCCCGATGTTCACTGCCCGGAAGGTGTTCTCCAGGATCTTGCTGAGTTCGGCCACTTCGGCGCTGGACACCGGCACCATGCGGTCGATGAAGCGGCCGTAGCACGCCGCGCCGGCTGCCGTGCACCGGGTCGTCACGCCTCCGATCACCTTGGGCGTGTTGCGTGTCGTCCAGACCTGGTTCCCCGGATCGGTTCGCTCCGGCGAAAAACAGAGGAAGAAGTCCTCCCCCACCACCAATCCGCTCTTCGCCAGCTCTGCGAGAACCACTTCGCGGGTGGTGCCGGGATAGGTGGTCGATTCCAGCACCACCAACTGGCCGCGGCGCAGACCCGCGGAAACGGCGGAGGCGGCCGCCAGGATGAAGGAGATGTCCGGGTCACGGGTCTTCGACAGCGGAGTCGGGACGCTGATGGCGATGACATCGCACTCCGGGAGGCGCGACATGTCGGCGGTCGCGCAGAGCACGCCCGCCCGCACAAATGCAGCGAGGCGGCTTGAGGAAACATCCCCGATATGGCTCGCGCCCGCGTTGACCCCGTCCACGACGGCCTCGTCGATGTCGAACCCGATGACGCGCATCCCGGCTTCGGCGACGATGGTGGCAAGGGGAAGTCCAACGTAGCCGAGCCCGACTACCCCCATGGTGAGATTGCCGGAACGGAAGTGCTCCAGCATCGGTTCCTGCGCTTGCTCGTTCATGCGCCGGATCCGGAGTCCCGGACCGGACCGGGAGGGCGCTCGGTGCGCGGGAACCCGGTCAGGCTTTCCCGCTCGGCTGGAACCGCGGCGCCTTCCTGACCCTCCCGGCGGAAATGCAGCGGGTGCACACGCGGGCCCTTCGGCGCCGCCCGCTGTCGTCGAGGACGCGAACGGACTGGAGGTTCGGAAGCCATCGGCGCCGGGTCTTGTTGTGGGCGTGGCTCACGTTGTTGCCGGTCGCGGGCCCCTTGCCGCACAGTTCACACACTTTCGCCATCTGCTCGCCTGATCCGTTGACCGCCGTAGCGGAATCTCTCGTTTCCTGTGGTCGCAAAACCGTCGTCGCGGGCGCGACCAGGGCTACTGGGACCCGCCTCCCGGCGGAGCAGCCTCCTCCGCCTCCCCGGCACCCGGTTCGAAATGGACCAATTCCAGGAACACGTCCGCGAATTCGGCCTCCAGGCGGCCCGTTGGGGTGTTCTCGAACGCCCCCTGGCTCTCCCATGCATCCAGCGTGCTGTCGCTCATGATGTGCAGCGTACCCACCACGAAGCTGGCGGTCTCACCGGAGGAAACCGTCATCGGCACGGAGTCGCCGGTCAACTCGGGCCCCATCTTCATAAAGAAGTTGTCCTCGTTGGGCAGCTGGGTCCAGAAGGCCTGGTCGCCGACGCGGCTGACCACCTCGATATCCGGAACCCGTAGCAGCGCTCCCTCGAACTGCAGCGCGTTCGTCTCCAGCGACGACGCCGTGATCGGGATGGCGTCGGCAAACGGATCCTCCTCCGGGGCAGTCACCACAGCGCTGGTCGTCCCGACCGCCGTCACGTTGAGCCAGTAGAGAAACCCCGCGATGCCCAGGAAGGCCACGATCATGAGTGGAAGTGCCGCTTTTTCGGCCGCGCCCCGGCGTGATCCGAGATCGAGCATGGTCCGGTGCCCCTGCGTTTGAGGTTAGTCTCGTTCCACGAGTTCGATGAGAGCCATCTCGGCCGCGTCGCCCCTGCGGTGGCGCAGCTTGAGGATGCGCGTGTACCCGCCCGGACGGCGGGCAAACCCGGGAGCGATCTCGTCGAACAGCTTTCCCTGAACATCTCGGTCGGAGATCTTTCGCGCAACGAGCCTGCGGGCGTGGAGGTCGCCCCGCTTGGCCAGCGTGATCAGGCGTTCCGCGTAGGGACGGAGTTCCTTCGCCTTCGCGGTCGTGGTCTCGATTCTTCCGTGCCGGAAAAGCGCGGTTGCCATGTTGCGCAGAAGCGCCCGCCGGTGGCTGGCGGTGCGAGAGAGGCTGCGTCCGGTTTTGCGATGGCGCATGAGTCGTCGAGGTTCAGCTGGCAATGCCCGGCGGCAGATGACGGATGCCGGCAGGCCGTGGACGGTCGGCAGCCCGTGGACGGCTAGTCATCGGACGGTTCCCCGCCACCCGAGGCGGCTTCTTCCTGGGCCAGGAACCACTCTCCGTCCGGGCCCGTCGTCAGCGACATTCCGAGTTCGATGGAGTGTTCGTCGAGAAAAGCGAGGAGTTCTTCCATCGACTTCTGGCCGAAGTTGTCGATGTTGAGGATCTGCTTCTCGGTGCGCCGCACGAGGTCTCCGAGGGTGCGGAGGTTCTCCTTCTGCAGCGAGTTGCGCGATCGCACCGAGATTTCCGTCACTTCCTCGATGGGGCGCGCAAGTTGCATCCGGATGCGCGCGGGCAACGGGACCGTCCCGGGCGCGGGCGGCTCGGGAGCCCCATTGACACTGAAGTTCAGCATGTACTCGAGATACCTGCGCACCAGCCCCGCGGCGTTGGCCATCGCCTGCTCGGGGCGAACGGACCCGTCGGTCTCCACTCTGAACGACAGCCGGTCGAAGTCCGTGCGCTCGCCGACCCGGGTTTCCTCGACCGTGAAGTTGGCACGCCGCACCGGATTGTAGATCGCATCGATCGGCACCAGGTCGACGGGAGATCCCTCCGGGCGCGGGTGCTGGTCGGAGAGCACGAAACCACGGCCCTTGTTGACGTACAGCTCCATGCTCAGGCTGCGGTCGCCCTCGAGCGTCAGGATGTGCTGGTCCGGATCGAGTATCTCAACGGCAGCCGGCGCGTTGATGTCGGCCGCCGAAACCGGTCCCGCGGCATCCACATGAACGGTGAGCTTGGCTTCGTCCACATCCTCGTCGAGGGTGAGCACCAGCGCCTTGAGGTTCTGAATGACCTGATGCACGTCCTCCACCACACCCTGGATGGTCTGGTGCTCGTGCACGACGCCTTCTATGCGGAATGCCCAGATGGCCGCACCCCGCAACGACGAAACCAGAGCCCGCCGAACGGAATTCCCCAGCGTGTAGCCATAGCCGCGCTCCAGCGGCTGAATGACGAACTCGGCGGTCTTTCCGTTGTCGCTGAAGCCCGTCACTTCGACGTGCTCGGGAAGTACGAGCCCGGTCAGATCGATCTCCACGCGCTCCTCCGTGGCAGGTTCGACAGCATCACTTCGAGTAAAGCTCCACGATCAACTGCTCCTGAACGGCCATCGGCACGTCCTGGCGGGTTGGGAGCCGCAGCACCCGCCCGACCCGCGTCTTGTCGTCGACCGCCAGCCATTCGGCTGTGTCGGGACGGACGCGCGACTCGAGGCTGGCCTGAACCGGGAGCAGGTCCCGCGACCTGGCCTTGATCGCGATATCGTCCCCGCCTTCCACCGCATAGCTGGGTACGTCCACGATGCGGCCGTTCACTTCCACGTGGCGGTGACGGACCAGCTGACGCGCCTGGCTGCGACTCGCTGCGAAACCGAGCCGGAAGACGACGTTGTCCAGGCGTCGCTCGAGGGCCACCAGCAGGTTCTCCCCGGTCACGCCCGACTGGTGTGCCGCCCTGTTGAACAGGTTGCGGAACTGCTTTTCGTGCAGCCCGTAGATTCGCTTGGTCTTCTGCTTTTCGCGCAACTGGAGCGCGTAGTCGGACCGTTTCCGGCGACGGGCCTGTGAGGGACCGTGCTGGCCGGGCGGATAGGCCCTGCGCTCGATCGGACACTTCTCCGTGTAGCATTTCAGGCCCTTCAGGAAGAGCTTCTGCCCCTCCCGACGGCAAAGCTTGCAAACAGGTCCGGTGTACCGCGCCATCCGTTTCTCTTCCTATACCCGGCGCTTCTTGGGTGGCCGGCAGCCGTTGTGCGGCAGCGGGGTGACGTCCTCGATGGCCATGATGTGCAGCCCTGCCGCATAGAGTGCCTGTATGGCCGACTCGCGGCCCGAGCCCGGACCCTGGACGCGCACGCTGACGCGCCGGACTCCGAGGCTCACGGCCTCCCGGCCGGCCTGCTCGGCAGCGACCGTTGCGGCGAAGGGAGTCGACTTCTTGGAGCCCTTGAACCCCGCCTTGCCGGCACTCGACCAGACGACCGTATTGCCCGCCGAATCGGTGATGGTGATGATCGTGTTGTTGAAGGTCGCCTTGATGTGTGCCACACCCTCGGCTTCCACGACCTTCTTCGTACGCCGAACCCGTGCCGGCTTTTTTCCCTTTGCCACGCGCGTTCTTCCTCGGCCCTACTTCCTCGGCGCCTTCTTCTTGCCGGCGATGGCCCGGCGGCGGCCTTTGTGGGTGCGGGCGTTCGTGTGAGTTCTCTGCCCTCTAACGGGCAGTCCCCGGCGATGGCGCAATCCCCGGTAGCAGCCGATGTCCATCAGCCGCTTGATGTTCATCGACACCTCGGTTCTGAGCGCGCCCTCGACCTTCAGCTCGGTCTCGATCTGCCTGCGCAGCCGGCTGACATCCTCGTCGCTGAGGTTGAAGGTGCGCTTGTCGGGATCCACGCCGGTCGCGTCCAGAATCTCCCTGGCGCGGGTGGGTCCGACCCCGTAGATGTAGGTGAGCGCGACTGCGACGCGCTTGTTTCGCGGAAGATCGACACCTGCGATTCGTGCCACGGCTCGTGTTCCGAAACTCGGGAGATCCCTAACCCTGCCGCTGCTTGTGGCGGGGGTTGCGTGCGCAGATGACGCGGACGACGCCACGCCTGCGGATCACCTTGCAGTGCTCGCAGATGGCCTTCACGCTGCTCCGCACTTTCATTTCGGCTGCTCCTCGGCGACGGGGTGGTCTGCTTCACTGCACAGAAATTGAAAGATAACCGAAAGCCCGTTGGGGCTCAATGGCGATGCCGTCATGTGGAGGCGGGCACCGGGTGTGGCGAAGCGGTCAGCACGCGTGCCCGCCTTCCGGTGACGGCTACGGTGTGCTCGAAATGGGCGGAGGGGGAACCATCTCTCGTCACCACGGTCCATCCGTCGTCGAGGGTGCGGATGGACCCGGCCCCGGCCGTGAGCATGGGCTCGATCGCCAGGACCATTCCGTCGAGCAGTCGCGGACCCTGTCCGGGACGTCCGAAGTTGGGCACCTGAGGCGCTTCGTGCACCTCCCGCCCCACACCATGGCCCACCAGGTCGCGGACGACGGCAAATCCGGTCCCGCGAACGGTGCCTTCCACAGCCGCGCCGATGTCACCGACATGGTTGCCCGGCACGGCTGCCGCGATGGCCCGGGCCAGCGCCTCCCTCGTGATCTCCAGCAACCGGCGCGTCGCCGCGTCCACGTCCCCCACCGTGAATGTGCTCGCCGAATCGGAGCACCACCCGTTGAGCCTGACCCCTACATCCACCGAAACGATGTCGCCGTCCTGCAGGACGCGGCGCGGGCTGGGAATCCCGTGCACGACCTCCGCATTGGTCGACGTGCACACGGCGCCCGGGAAACCGTACAGCCCCTTGAACGCCGGAACCGCCCCGTCGTGGGAGCGGATGAAATCCTCGCACAGGCGGTCGAGTTCGCCCGTCGTTACACCGGGACGCACGACATCTTCCAGAACGCCGAGGAGTTCGCCGATGATGGCTCCACCCCGGGCGATTTCGGCGATCTCGGGTTCGCTCTTCAGTCGAATCACTTGGTTCCGTTGCACCTCGGTTCAGTCTCACCCGCCGGCATGCGCCGCAACGCCGCCCGAACCGACCGGTACGTCTCTTCGATGCCCTGCGTGCCGTCCAGGCGCGCCACCGGCGGCGCCCCTTCCTCGTAGTACGCGATGATTGGTTCCGTCTGCGCCTCGTAGACCCGGAGACGGCGCAGGATCGTCTGTGGACGATCGTCCTCCCGATGGATCAGCGGCTCTCCGGTCTCGTCGCAGACACCGTCTACCCGCGGAGGATCGTCGTGAATGTTGTAGACCCGCCCGTTCGGGCTGATGCGGCGCCCACCGATTCTGCGCAGCACGACCTGCTCCGGCACATCCAGGACGACGACGCGCTCCACGGCCCGTCCCGTGCGCGCGAGGGCGTCGTCCAGCGCCCGCGCCTGGGGCAGCGTGCGGGGAAAGCCGTCGAAGAGAATCGGCGCGTCCGCGGGATACCCCCCGAGAGTGTCCTCCACCAGCGCGACGATGACCTCGTCCGGAACCAGCTCGCCGGCATCCATGTAGCGCCGGGCCGCCTCACCCAGTTCGGTGCCCGCCTGGCGCGCGGCGCGCAGCAGATCTCCGGTGGCGATCTTGCGAAAGCCCACATCGCGGATGAGTTTCGCGCTCTGCGTGCCCTTGCCGGCACCGGGGGGACCGAGGAAAACGGCGATCATGATGCTTGCGACAGAACTCCGGCTGCGGTCACGCGAGCCGCATCAGACGTAGCGCCCCCGGCCCCGCATTTTGACCCTCCCCTTCTTCATGAAGCCGTCGTAGTGGCGAAGAAGCAGGTGTTGCTGGGCCTGCTGGACGGTGTCCAGCCCCACCCCGACCACGATCAGCAGGCTGGTGCCCCCGAAGAAGAAGGTCTGGATGTTGAACCAGTCGAAGATCCAGAAGGGCAGCAGCGCGATGATGGCAAGGTAGATCGAGCCCGGAAGAGTGATGCGGGTCAGGATTCTGTCGATGTACTCGGCGGTGCGCGCGCCCGGCTTGACCCCGGGGATGAAGGCCCCCTGCTTCTTCAGGTTCTCCGCCAGATCCACGGGATTGAAGATGATGGCGGTGTAGAAGTAGGTGAAGAAGAGGATCAGGAGCGAGTAGCTCCCGTAGTAGAGCCAGCTCCCCGGCTGGAAGAGGTCCGAGATCTCGCGCAGAAAGCCGGCGCTCGAGAAGGCCGCGAGCGTGCCCGGCACGATGATGAACGACTGTGCGAAGATGATCGGCATGACGCCGGCCGAGTTCACGCGCAGCGGCACGAAGCTCTTCTGGCCTTCGCGGATGCGCCCGCGCCCCATCACCTTGCGTGGTATCTGAACCGGGATCTTGCGGGACGCCATGGTCATCGCCACCACACCCGCGGTCACCCCCACGACCACGGCACCCAGCGCCGCGAGGCCGACCACGCTGATCTCTCCGACCACGAACGACTCCCAGGTCCGGCCGATCGCCGCCGGGAATCCCTCGATGATGGAGAAGAAGATCAGCAGCGACATGCCGTTGCCGATGCCGTGTTCGGTAATCTGCTCTCCCAGCCACATGACGAAGACGGCGCCGACGGTGAGCGCAACGACGGTGGTGAACATGAACAGCAGGCCGGGGGTGCGCACGGCGCCGGGAATGCTGGACAGGAACACCGCGTAGCCGTAGGCCTGGATGATGGACAGCACGACCGTCGTGTAGCGCGTCCACTGGGTGAGCTTCTTGCGCCCCTGTTCCCCCTCCTTCTGCAGCTTCTCGATCGTGGGAACCACCGCGGAAAGCAGCTGGAACATGATTGAGGCGGAGATATAGGGCATGATGCCGAGCGCCAGGATGGTGGCCCGGCTGAGACCGCCCCCCACGAACATGTCGTAGATCCCGAACAGCGTGTTGCTCAGCTGCCCGAACTGCTGGCGCAGGATGTTCACGTCGAGGCCGGGCACGGTGATGTGCGCCCCCAGCCTGTAGACGAGAAGGATGAACAGCGTGAAGAGGATCTTCTGCTTGAGTTCCGGGACCCGGAACAGATTGGGAATCGGGTTCGCCATCTCCTACCCCGTATAGCGGATTGACGTCAGCGCGAGCCGGACACGGTCACCGTGCCCCCGGCGGCTTCGATCTTGCGGCGCGCGGACGCGCTGAACGCGTGCGCTTCGACATGCATCGCGCGCTCCGCTTCACCCGTTCCGAGCACTTTCACCGGCTTCCGGCCCCCGCCGGCCACCCCGGCCCGGACGAGCGCCTCGAGGGTGATCCGGTCGGTGTCGAGGCGGTTCAGGTCGCCGACGTTGATGACGGCATACTCGACGCGTCCGCGGTTCGTGAACCCCCGCTTGGGAATGCGCCGCTGCAGGGGCATCTGCCCGCCCTCGAACCAGGCGGGAACCGTGCCGCCGCTCCTGGACTTCTGACCGTTGTGTCCCCTGCCGGCCGTCTTGCCCAGCCCGGAGCCGGGTCCGCGCCCGACACGCTTGCGCGCCTTGCGTGATCCCGGTACGGGGCTCAGCCGGTGAAGTTCTGACATCGGTGCGATCTCCGTCGTTCAGGTGACTTCGGTGACTTCAACCAGGTGGCTGACCTGGCGGATCATGCCCCTGATGGCCGGCGTGTCATTGTGGACAACCGACTGCTGGTGCCTGCGGATCCCCAGGGCGCGCAATGTCCGCCGGTGTGTGCTCAGCCTCCCGATGCCGCTGCGCACCTGCTTGATCCGGATCTTCCCGGGCGTGTCGGACACGGGCCTATCCTCCCAGTTCTTCGACGCTGATGCCGCGCTCACGCGCGACCTGCTCGGGCGTGGCCAGCCGCGTGAGGCCGTTCAGCGTCGCCTTGACCACGTTGATGGGGTTGTTCGAACCGAGACTCTTGGTCAGGACGTCGGTGACCCCCGCAGCCTCCAGCACCGCCCGGACCGGACCACCGGCGATCACCCCGGTGCCTGGCGCAGCGGGACGAAGTAGCACGCGGCCCGCGCCCCACTGGCCGATGATTTCATGAGGCAGGGTGCCTTGAACGATCGACACCTTCTGCATGTTCCGCCGTGCCCGCTCGAACGCCTTGCGGATGGCCTCCGCAACGTCGCTCGCCTTGGCCAGCGCGACGCCCATGTTGCCCTTCTGGTCGCCCACCGAGACCAGCGCGGTGAACGAGAAGCGGCGTCCGCCCTTCACCACCTTGGCGACCCGGTTGATGTGGATGACGTTCTCGACAAGTTCGCTCTCACGCGAACGGTCTCCGTCGCGACCTCTACCCCTGTTTCTGGCCATCAGAAGTTCAGCCCTCCCTCGCGCGCGCCGTCGGCAAAGGCCTTCACCCTGCCGTGATACTGGTAGCCGCCACGGTCGAATACCACCGTGCTGATGCCCTCCGAACGAGCTCGGTCGGCCAGCATCCTGCCCGCCGCCCGCGCCCGCTCGACTCCCGGGTTGCGAGACTCGGTCTCGAGCTCGCGGAGAGCCGCGGAGCGGGTGGAGACCCCGACCAGGGTGCGTCCAAGGTCGTCGTCCACCAGCTGTCCCTCCATGTGCTTCAGAGAACGGAACACCACGAGCCGCGGGCGTTCGGCGGACCCGTTCACGCGCTTGCGGACCCTGCGATGGCGCCGGATGCGCTGCAGGCGCCGGCTCCTTCTCAACTTCGAACTCTTTGCGGTCACGGTTTCCTCGCTCTGCGGGGCGACTACGATGCGGCGGTCTTGCCGACCTTGCGTCGGATCTGCTCGCCCTGGTAGCGCACGCCCTTGCCCTTGTACGGCTCCGGGGGCCGGAACGACCGGATTTCCGCCGCTACCTGCCCCACCTTCTGCTTGTCGATCCCATGCACCACCACGATGTCCTGACGGGGACACTCGAGCGTGATGCCTTCGGGCTCCGGGTAGTCGATGGTGTGGGAGAATCCCAGGCTCAGGACCAGTTCCCTGCCCTTCTTCTGCGCCCGGTATCCCACCCCCACGATCTCCAGCGTCTTGCTGTACCCGGTCGTCACCCCGTGCACCATGTTGGCGATGAGGGCGCGCGTCAGACCATGAAGCGACCGGTGCGTGCGACCGTCGGACGGCCTCCGCACCACTACTTCGCCTTCCCCCACATGGACGGTCATCGCGGGATGCACGTCGAGGGTCAGTTCGCCCCTGGGCCCCTTTACCTTCAGGACGGGCTCGCTGTAGTCCACGGTCACGCCGCCCGGAATGGCGACCGGCAGTTTACCTATGCGCGACATACGTTTACGTCGTGGTTAATGGAATCCTGGCTACCACACGATCGCCAGCACTTCGCCGCCTACCCCTTCCTTGCGCGCCGTGCGGTCGGAGAGCACACCCCGGGATGTCGACAGAATCGCCATCCCCAGACCGTTCCTCACCCTGGGGATATCCTCCCGTCCGACGTAGCGCCGCCTTCCGGGCGACGAGAAGCGCTCGATATGCCGGATGATCGGGCGACCCTCGTCGCGATACTTCAGGTAGACGCGCAGAACCCCGTGGGCTCCGTCGTCGAGCACCTTGTAGCCGAAGACGAAATGGTTTTCGCCGAGCAGCCGGGCAATCTCGATCTTCATCCGGGAGACGGGCATGTCCGCCCAGCGGTGGCCCGCCTGCCCGGCGTTGCGCAGCCGGGTCAGCATGTCGGCAATCGGGTCCGTCATCATGTCGAGTCTCGTCCCTCCGTTCTTCCCTGGGTTGCGGGGGCGTCAGGCGGCGCCGTTCTGGCCGATGATGACCGGCAGCGAGCCCCGGAACGGAAACCCCAGCTCGCGCAGCAGAGCCAGCGCCTCGTCGTCCTTGCTGGTGCTCGTAACCACGGTGATGTCCATGCCGTGGATGCGGTCGATCCTGTCGTAGTCGATCTCGGGGAAGATGATCTGCTCGCGAACCCCGAGGCTGTAGTTTCCGCGCCCGTCGAACGATTTCGTGGACAGCCCGCGAAAGTCGCGGATGCGCGGTATGGTGGCGCTCACCAGGCGATCGAGAAACTCGTACATGCGGCGCCGGCGCAGCGTGACCCGGCATCCGACCGGCATGCCCGTCCTCAACGAGAAGTTGGAGATGGACTTGCGCGCCCGGGTGATGACCGGCTTCTGTCCGGAGATCACCGTCAATTCCTCGACCACGCTGTCGAGGAACTTCTGATTCCTGCTCGCTTCGCCGACGCCGACGTTGAGGACGGCCTTCACCGGGCGCGGAATCTGGTTGACGTTGGTGAAGCCGAATTCCTCCTGGAGTTTCGGCTGAACGTTCTCCAGATAGTGCCGGTGAAGCCGGGGGTGCGTCTCCGTCATCTTGCAAATCCGTCCGTTGTCGTCATCCGTCACCTCGGCGCCGGGATGGGGTTGCCGGTCTTCACGGCGATGCGCTCCTTCACGCCCCCTTCCTCGAGACGCATGCGAATGCGGCTGGCCTCTCCGCTGGCCGGATCGATCAACATCACGTTGGAAATGTGGATCGGAGCCTCGAAGGTGATGATCCCCCCCTCCGGATTGGCCGCCGTGGGCCGCTGGTGGCGCTTGCGCATGTTCACGCCCTCGATCACCACCTGATCACGGTCGCGAATCACCCGAAGGACGGTTCCCTGCTCGTCCCGGTGGTTGCCGCGAATCACGCGCACGCGGTCACCCTTCGCAATCCGGTGTTTGGGCCTGTTCCGGCGCGCGCCCGTCTGCGCCAGCATCAGAGCACCTCCGGAGCCAGCGAAACGATCTTCATGTAGCGCTTCTCCCTGAGTTCCCGCCCGACCGGTCCGAAGATGCGCGTGCCCTTCGGCTCGCCGTTGGTGTCGATGAGCACCGCCGCGTTGTCGTCGAAGCGGATATAGGAGCCGTCGCGCCTGCGCACTTCCTTGGCGGTGCGCACCACGACAGCCCGCACGATATCGCCCTTGCGCACGCCGGCGTTGGGGATGGCATCCTTGACCGTGAGCACCACCAGGTCGCCCACGCTGGCGTAGCGGCGGCGCGAGCCCCCCAGGACACGGATGCACAGCGCCTTCTTGGCGCCCGTGTTGTCCGTGATCCGAACCATCGATTCCTGTTGAATCATCGCCGGCCTATCCTTCCGCGCGGTCGACCAGTTCGGCGACCCTCCACCGCTTGGTGCGGGAGAGGGGCCGCGTCTCGACGATGCGCACGGTGTCTCCCATGCGATACTGGTTGGTTTCGTCGTGGGCGTGATACCTGCGGGTGCGCTTGACCTGCTTTCCGTAGAGCGGATGGGCGAACTGGCGCGCGACAAGGACGGTGACCGTCTTGTCCGCCACGTCCGACACCACCACCCCCGTTCGCGTCTTTCGCCGGTTGCGTGCGCCGCTCGCGGCATCCGGTGTCGCCGTCATGAGGCGTTCTCCTCGGTCATGGCCAGAGCCGCCGCGAGTTCGCGTTCGCGCTGCACGGTGCGGACTCGGGCGATATCCCTGCGCAGGTGCGAGAGCAGCCGTGGATTCTCGAGTTCCATGGTCGCGGCCCGGAACTTGAGGCGGAACCGTTCCTCCCTCAGTTCGTCCAGCCGCTCCCGGATCTGCCGGTCGGTCATATCGCGGATTTCTTCGATGTCCATGCCCGGTTTCCCTCAGGTTCCCAACTGCCGTTCGCGCGCGACGAAACGGGTCTTGATGGGGAGCTTGTCGGATGCGAGCTGCATCGCCCGGCGCGCGACCTCCTCACCGACACCCTCCATCTCGAACATCATCCGCCCCGGTTTCACCACCGCCACCCAGCCTTCCGGGTTGCCCTTTCCCTTGCCCATCCGGGTCTCGGCGGGCTTGGAGGTGACCGGCTTGTCCGGGAAGATTCGGATCCAGACCTTTCCACCCCTCTTGATGTGCCGGGTCATGGCCACGCGCGCCGACTCGATCTGGCGATTGCTGATCCACGCGGACTCCACCGCCTGGAGCCCGTAGTCGCCGAAACTCACCCGGTTTCCGCGACGGGAAATCCCGCGCATCTTGCCCTTGTGCTTCTTGCGGTACTTGATCCGCTTCGGTGCCAGCATCTCCTATCGTCCTTGCGGGGCCCGCCGCAGTGGGGGCCGGGTTCCGTTCGCCTGCACCGTCACGATCCCGTCGAGTACGTCCGGCCCCGCCGGTCGTCCACCACTTCACCCTTGAAGATCCAGCACTTCACGCCCACGGTACCGTAGGTGGTGTCCGCCCTCACGCTCGCGTAGTCGATGTTCGCCCGCAGGGTGTGCAGGGGCACGCGACCCTCGTGATAGGCTTCGGTGCGGGCGATTTCCGCGCCCCCCAGGCGGCCGCCGCACTGGATCTTGATGCCCTCCGCGCCCGCGCGGCGCGCCGATTGAACCGCGCGCTTCATGGCCCGCCGGAAGGAAATCCGCTGCCGCAACTGGTGCTTGACGTTCTCTGCCACCAGCCGCGCGTCGAGTTCGGGCTGCTTGATCTCCTCCACGTTGACCGAGACCTCCGACTTGGTCAGCACGCCCAGTTCGTCGCGCAGCTTGTCGACCTCCGCGCCCCGCTTGCCGATCACGACGCCCGGTCGGGCCGTGTGCACGGTCATCACGATCTTGGAGGGTTTGCGGTCGATCTCGACCCGGGAGATGGCGGCGTGCGCCAGACGGCGGTCGAGGTACCGCCGTATGGTCTCGTCCTCCTGGAGCAGCTGGGGGAACTCCTTCTCCGCGTACCAGCGGGACTGCCAGTCCTTGACGATGCCGAGCCGGAACCCGTGGGGGTGTGTCTTCTGTCCCATCGCCCCTATTCCTCGCTTTCCACGACGATCGTGATGTGACTCGAGCGCCTGCGGATCGGAGCCGCCCTTCCCATGGCCGCCGCCCGCCAGCGCTTCGTGGTCCGCCCGCCATCAACAAATGCCCGCGCGATCACGAGCTCGTCCACGTCGAGCACTTCCCCTTCCTCCTCTGCCCTGTATTCGGCGTTCGCGACCGCGGAACGGAGCGTCTTGCCGACCGGCACCGACGCGGCCTTCTTCGAGAACCGCAGGATTGCGTAGGCCTGATTGACGGGGAGACCCCGGATCTGATCCACGACCAGCCTTACCTTGCGGGGACTCATTCCGATGTACCTGGCAACCGCCTTTGCTTGCATCCGGGTTCTCGTGCAGGGGGTGACCTGATCGGGCCTCTATCGAGCCTTGGAGCGCCGGTCGGCGAGTTTGCCCCCGTGCCCGCGAAAGAGCCGCGTGGGAGCGAATTCGCCGAGTTTGTGGCCAACCATGTTCTCGGTGATGTAGACCGGGATGAACTTGTTGCCGTTGTGCACCGCAACCGTATGGCCCACGAAGTCCGGCGAGATGGTCGAGGCGCGCGCCCAGGTCTTGATCACCCTTTTTTCCGCGCGCGCGTTCATCAGCTCCACCTTGCGCAGGAGCTTCTCGTCGATGTAGGGGCCTTTCCTTACGCTGCGTGGCATGGCGGTTTCCTGGTTGGCTTCTCGTCTCGCAATCGTCTATGACCGGGTGGCCTTGCCGCGTTTGCGTCCCCGGACGATCAGTCGGTTGGATTCCTTTCTGGGATTGCGGGTCTTCTTCCCCTCCGGCTTGCCCCAGGGGGTAACCGGAGGACGGCCCCCGGAGGCCTTGCCCTCGCCTCCGCCGAGCGGGTGGTCCACCGGGTTCATGGCGACGCCCCGCACCTTGGGACGGCGCCCGCGCCACCGGGCCGCCCCGGCCTTGCCCAGCGATTTCAGTTCATGATCGGTGTTGCCGACCTGGCCGACGGTGGCCATGCACTCCATGCGCACCCGCCGGACTTCCGTGGAGGGCAGACGGAGCGTCACGTAGTCGCCTTCCTTGGCCATGATCTGCACGCCCGCGCCCGCCGAGCGGGCCATCTGGCCGCCCTTCCCGGGCTTCAGCTCCACGTTGTGAACGATCGTGCCCAGCGGAATGCGGCCGATCGGGAGGGCGTTGCCCGGCTTGATGTCGGCATCGCCACCCGCCACCACTTCATCTCCGACCGCAAGGCCGCGCACATGCAGGATGTAGCGTTTCTCGCCATCCGCGTAGTGGATGAGGGCGATGTTCGCGGAGCGGTTGGGATCGTACTCGATCTCGGCGACGCGGCCCGCCACCCCGATCTTGTTGCGCCTGAAGTCGATGCGCCGATACCGGCGCTTGTGGCCGCCGCCCCTGCGCCGCACCGTGATGCGGCCATGGTGGTTGCGTCCACCCTTGGAGTGCAGAGGCTCCGTCAGCGATTTCTCCGGTCCCTTGCGCGTGGTCACCGTGTCCTTCACGATCGACCGGAAACGGGAGCCGGGTGTAACGGGTCTGAACTTCTTGATCGCCATGGCCCGTTCCTCAGCCCATTTCGTAGAGTTCGATATGGTCGCCTTCGGCCAGCTTGACGACCGCCTTCTTGAACGACGGCCTGCGGCCGAGGCTCCAGTTGCGGCTCATCTGTCCGAGGAACGAGCGGCGCATCTTGCCCGCGTATCTCATGGTGCGCACATCGTCGACCTGGACGTCCCAGAGCGCTTCCACCGCGCGGGCGATATCGATCTTGTTGGCCTTCCGGTTGACGATGAACGAGTAGACGTTCTCGGCCTCCATCTGGGCGGTCGTCTTTTCGGTGACCACCGGCCGCACGATTACATCCCACGGCTCACGCATCGCCGTTCTCCGTGTCTGTGGAGTCCGCGGGCTCCGCAGCCACCGGCCCGGTCCCGAGCGCATCGGCCTCGATCACGACGGTCGCCGCCCGCAGCACGTCGTAGGCCGACTCCTCCCCGAAGGGACGCACGCTGACACCCGGCAGGTTGCGGGCCGAAAGGTACACGTTGCGCTTGTTGCCGGCGGTCAGCAGCAGCACCTTGCCCGACACTTCGATGGCGGCGAGGCAGGCTGCCAAGCGCGAGGTGCGCGGGGCCTCGTAGTCCAGGGACTCGATCAGCAGCACCCGACCCTCTTCCGCGCGCGCGTTCAGGGCCGATCGCCGGGCCAGCGCGCGCACCTTGCGAGGCACGGACGTGCGCCACGAGTGAGGTTGAGGGGGGAAGGCCATCCCTCCTCCCGTCCACTGCGCGGCGCGGATCGTCCCCTGGCGGGCCCGGCCGGTGCCCTTCTGCCTCCACGGCTTGCGGGAGCCGCCCGAAACGGCCGAGCGGTTCTTGCCGGCCCCCGTCCCCCTCCGCCGATTGGCGAGTTGGGCCCGCACCACCTGGTGCAGAACGCCTTCGTTCACGACTCCGTCGAATGGGACTGGCGGAAGCGTCCGGTCGCCGTCCGGGCTGCCGTCAGACTGGTAGTAGTGGGCCGTGTGCATGGCTCTAGTGGCTGATGAAGACGTAGCCGCTGCGCGGTCCGGGAACGGCGCCCTTGAGGAACAGCAGGTTCCTCCCGGCATCGACCCGGACGACTTCGACATTGCCCAACGTCTTGCGATTGTTGCCCATCCGGCCGGGGAGCTTCTTGCCCTTGATGACTCTCGACGGGTCGGTGCCCGCTCCCATCGATCCGGGGGTGCGCGACATCGGGTGACCGTGCGTGGCCGGGCGTCCCGTGAAGCCGTGTCGTTTCACGACGCCCTGAAACCCACGGCCCTTGGTATTGCCGGTCACCTTGACGGACTGGTTGGCGGCGAAGAGCTCGACGGTGAGTTCGTCACCGGCCTCGAACGCCTCGTCGTCCGCGACCGGGAACTCGCGCAGAACGCGGGGCGTCGCTTCCAGTCCGGCCTTCGCGGCATGGCCGGCTTCGGCCTTCGTGGCATGCCGGGCCCTGCGGGCCTCGAAGCCGACCTGGACGGCGCGATATCCGTCGGTCTCCTCGGATCTTACGCATACGACCGGGCATGGCCCGGCGCGCACCACGGTAACCGGCACCACAAGACCTTCGTCGTTGAAGATGCGGGTCATCCCGACCTTGCGTCCGATCAATCCCGCCATGCCGCCTCCCGGCAGTTGTCCATGGGCTGCCTAGTCGACCTTGATCTCGACATCGACGCCCGCCGGCAGATCCAGCTTGGTGAGGGCGTCGATGGTGGCGGGCCGGGAATCGACGATGTCGATGAGCCGCTTGTGCGTGCGCAGCTCGAACTGTTCCCGGCTCTTCTTGTCGATGTGCGGCGAGCGCAGCACCGTCCAGCGCTCGCGGCGCGTGGGCAGCGGAACCGGACCGCACACGCTGGCTCCGGTCTTCTCCGCGGTGCGGACGATGTCGGAAGCGGTCTGGTCGACGATCCAGTGATCGAAGGCTTTCAGCTTGATGCGAATCCGGCCACTCATTTCTGGTAGACTGCTCCGTTGCCTGCCACAATCTCTTCGCTCTTCGACCGGGGCACCTGGTCGTAGTGCGAGAACTGCATGGTGTACACGGCCCGCCCCTGACTCATGGAGCGGAGGGAGGTCGAATATCCGAACATCTCTCCCAGCGGAACGCTGGCTCCGATGACCCGGGCGCCGGCCCGCTCGGTCATGCCGCCGACTCGCCCGCGCCGGGAAGAAAGGTCACCCATGATATCACCCATGTAGTCGCCGGGCGTAACGACTTCCACATCCATGACCGGCTCGAGCAGGACCGGACGCGCCCGTCTCACGCCCTCCCTGAGCGCCAGCGATCCGGCGATCCTGAAGGCCATCTCGCTGGAATCGACATCGTGATACGAGCCGTCCACCAACTCGACCTTGATGTCGATGAGCGGGTAGCCGGCCACGGCCCCGCTGGACATCGCGTCGCGCACTCCCCGCTCCACGGGACCGATGAACTCCTTGGGGATCCTGCCGCCTGCGATCCGGTCCTCGAAGACGAAGCCCGCGCCCTTGGGGGCGGGCTCGACGTTGATGACCACATGGCCGTATTGCCCGCGCCCTCCGGTCTGGCGCACGAACCGGCCCTCCACCTTCGTGGCCGAACCGACGATGGTCTCGCGGTATGCGACCTGGGGCCGGCCGATGTTGGCGCCAACCCGGAATTCGCGGCGCAACCGGTCGACGATGATCTCGAGATGGAGCTCGCCCATCCCGCTGATGATGGTCTGGTTGGTTTCCTGATCGCTGCGCACCCGGAAGGTCGGGTCCTCGTCGGCGAGCTTCGCCAGTCCCTGCGACAGCTTGTCCTGGTCGGCCCGGGTCTTGGGCTCGATGGCGACCGCAATCACCGGCTCCGGAAACTCCATGGACTCCAGGATGATGGGATGATCGGGATGACACAGGGTATGGCCCGTTCGAACCCCTTTCAGTCCGATGACCGCCGCAATGTCCCCTGCGAAGACCTCCTGCCGCTCCTCGCGCTTGTTGGCGTGCATCTGCAGGATCCGGCCCACACGCTCGCGCTTGCCCCGGGTGGCGTCGAGCACGTAGCTGCCGCTCGGCAGCGACCCCGAATAGACGCGGAAGAAGGTGAGCCGCCCGACATAGGGGTCGGTGGCGATCTTGAATGCCAGCGCGGTGAAGGGAGCGTCGTCCGAGACCTCCCGGGTCTCGGCAAAGCGGCCCGCCGGACGATAGTGTCCTTCGACGGGAGGAATGTCGGTGGGGGAGGGCAGGTAGTCGATGACACCGTCCAGGAGCGCCTGGATGCCCTTGTTGCGGAAGGCCGATCCGCAAAAGACGGGGAAGATGGCGCCCCGCAGGGTGGCCTCGCGGATCGCCCGCCGGAGTTCCTCCTCGGTGAGTTCCTCGCCCGCAAGGTACTTCTCCAGCAACTCGTCGTCGTGCTCGACCGCGGCCTCGATGAGTTCGTGCCGGCATGCGGCGATCACCTCCGCCATCGAGTCCGGCACCGGCCCGTAGCTGAAGCGCGAACCCAGGTCGTCCTCGTAGATGATCGACCTCCGGGTCATGATGTCCACGACGCCGGTGAAGAGCTCGCCCTCGCCGAGCGGATACTGCACCGGGTGGGCGTTGGCTCCGAGGCGTTCGCGCATCATCGTGACGACCTGCTCGAAGTCGGCCCCGACGCGGTCCATCTTGTTGACGAACGCAATGCGGGGCACGCGATACCGGTCGGCCTGGCGCCATACCGTTTCCGACTGGGGCTCGACCCCTCCCACCGCGCAGAACACCGCGATGGCTCCGTCCAGAACCCGCAGCGAACGCTCGACCTCGGCCGTGAAGTCGACGTGCCCGGGGGTGTCGATGATGTTGATGCGGAAGGTGGAGCCGTTGCGCAGCCACGCGCAGGTCGTGGCGGCGGAGGTGATCGTGATCCCCCGCTCCTGCTCCTGTTCCATCCAGTCCATGGTGGCCGCACCCTCATGCACCTCGCCCATGCGGTGGACCCGGCCGGTATAGAACAGAACCCGCTCGGTGGTGGTGGTCTTGCCCGCGTCGATATGCGCCATGATGCCGATGTTGCGCAGACGCTCTAGCGGTGTATGCCTGGGCATCCGATGTATTCCTTCAAATCCTGTGTTTCTGTCGTCGGTACGCAAAAAAAGCGCAGGAACTCCGAGGCCACGAGTGCAGATTCGGCCGGGCCAACCCACCTGCCGGTTGGAAGCCGCCTGCCTTGTGCCGCGAGGGTCGGACCTTCGGAAACCCCCGCTACCCCGGCGCCAGCCTGCGCGCCGCAGCTGGGAAACGGCTACCAGCGATAGTGGGCGAACGCCTTGTTGGCTTCTGCCATCCGGTGCGTGTCTTCCTTCTTCTTTATCGTGCTTCCCTCGTTTCGGCTCGCGGCCAGAATATCGGCCGCGAGACGACCCGCCATCGACCGCTCTCCCCGCTTGCGGGAAAAGTCGATCATCCACTTTATGGCCAGCGCCTGGCGTCGCTCGGGGCGGACTTCGATCGGCACCTGGTATGTGGCGCCTCCGACCCGCCTGCTCTTCACCTCGACGGCAGGCTTGGCGTTGTTCAGGGCCTGGTTGAACACTCCCAGGCCGGGTTGTCCCGAACGCTCCTCGACTACCGTGAGGGCGTCGTAGAAAATGCTCTCCGCGGTGGACTTCTTGCCGTCCAGCATCAAGCCGTTGATGAACTTCTGGGCCACAACCGACTCGTAGCGCGGATCCCCCGCGATCTCCCTCTTTTCGGCGCGCGTGCGGCGGCTCATGACCTACCTGGGTTCCTTGGTTCCGTACTTCGACCGGCCCCGGCGGCGGTCGCCCACTCCCGAAGTGTCCAGCGTGCCGCGCACGACGTGGTAGCGCACTCCGGGCAGGTCCCTCACCCGGCCTCCCCGAATGAGCACGATGGAGTGCTCCTGGAGGTTGTGTCCTTCGCCACCGATGTACGAAGTCACCTCGTACCCGTTGGTCAGCCTGACGCGCGCGACCTTGCGCAGCGCCGAGTTGGGCTTCTTGGGGGTCGTGGTGTACACACGGGTGCAAACGCCCCGTTTCTGAGGGTTCTTCTGGAGGGCCGGCGATTTGTTCTTCTTCCGAACGGACCGGCGACCCTTGCGCACGAGCTGGTTGATGGTCGGCATACGATTGGTTTCAGCAGTCGGGCGTTTCCGCGTGACGACGAGCGCTTGCTTCCGGCCACACGGCCCTCCCGGACATGTCCGGGAGGACTCCCGGAGAGCCATCAGGCATCTCCTGTGCAGCTTTCAAAGATACGAAAGCGTTCCCGCCCGTGTCAACGCCGGACACACCGCCGCGCCGTGGGCTACTCGAGCGCCGTCTCCTCCGCGGTGAACCCGGCCAGCAGGCCCTCCGGCTCCGCCAGGGGCAGGATCTCTTCGTCGTAGAACTGCTGTTCGACCATGAACTCGACGTGCTGGTACCGGTGGATGCCGGTGCCCGCCGGAATCAGGTGGCCGATGATGATGTTTTCCTTCAGCCCCTTGAGGTGGTCGCGGGCGCCCCTGACCGCTGCGTCCGTCAGCACCCGCGTGGTCTCCTGGAAGGAAGCCGCGGAGATGAAGGACTCGGTCGTGAGGCTGGCCTTCGTGATGCCCAGCAGGAGCGGCTCGGAGCGCGCGGTCCTCCCTTCCTCCGGCAACTCCTCGTTGACCGCGAGAAACTCGGCTCGATCCACGCTCTCGCCTTCGAGGAACGTGGTGTCCCCGGAGTCGGTGACGCGGACCTTCTTGAGCATCTGCCGCACGATGACGGCGATGTGCTTGTCGTTGATTCTGACCCCCTGCAGCCGATACACCTCCTGGATTTCGTTGAGGAGGTACTCCTGAACCGCGCGGGGACCCTTCACGCGCAGGATGTCGTGCGGGTTGATCGGGCCTTCCGAGATCCGGTCTCCGGCGTGCACCAGGTCGCCCTCGTGGGCGCGCAGGTGCTTTGCGACCGGAACGTCGTATTCGCGGGGATCTCCGTGCTCGGGCGTGACCACCACCTTGCGCTTTCCGCGCTTGATGTCCCCGAAGCTGACCCGTCCCTCGATCTCGGCGATCACGGCGGGATCCTTGGGCCGGCGGGCCTCGAACAGCTCGGCCACGCGCGGGAGTCCGCCGGTAATGTCGCGGGTCTTGTAGACCTCGCGGCTGATCTTGGCGATGGTCTGTCCGGGCATGACCTGTTCGCCGTGCTTCGCGATCAGCTCGGCGCCCGCCGGAATGATGAACTCCCGCGCCTTGACTTCGCCCTGCCGGATCTCGATGGCGGGGTGGAGCTTCTTGTTCCGGTCCTCGGTGACGATCATCTGGCGGCGGCCGGTCGTCTCGTCGAGCTCCTCCCTCATGGTCTGGTCTTCGACGATGTCCGAATACCTCAGCGTGCCGGGGCAGTCCGCGACGATCGGCTCCGAATACGGGTCCCAGCTGAAGAGCAGCCCGCCTTCCTCCACCACGTCGCCCTCCCGGACCGCGAGCGTGGCGCCATACGGGACCGCCAGCTCGCTTCGGACGGCGCCCGCCGGCGTTTTCAGGATGATCTGTCCCTCGCGGGAGGTCACGATGCGCTCGCCCTGCCGCGCACCCTCTTCGGTTTCCACGGTCGTCACCCGCTCCAGCGCCACGACGCCATCGATCTTCGACTTCCTCTGCGTCAACTGGGCGATGCGGGCGGCGGTTCCGCCGATGTGGAAGGTGCGCAGGGTCAACTGGGTCCCGGGCTCGCCGATGGACTGCGCGGCAAGGATTCCGACCGCCTCGCCCACGTCCACCATCTGCATGGTGGCCAGATTGCGGCCGTAGCACCTCTGGCAGATCCCGCGCCTGGCATCGCAGGTGAGCACCGAGCGGATGCGCACGGACTGGATTCCCGCGTCGTCCTCGATCCACTTCGCCTGGGATTCCTCGATCAGGCTACCCTTCCCGACAAGCAGCTTGCCGTCGATGGGGTCGATCACGTCCTCGAGCGCCACATTCCCCGTGATGCGGTCGGCGAGTGATTCGATGATGTCCTCTCCCTCCTTGAGCGCCGATGTCTCCACGCCCTCCACCGTGCCGCAATCCTCCTCGGTGATGGTGACATCCTGGGCGACATCGACCAGCCGGCGCGTCAGGTAGCCCGCGTCGGCCGTCTTGAGCGCGGTGTCCGCAAGCCCCTTGCGCGCGCCGTGGGTGGAGATGAAGTACTCGACGACGCTCAGCCCCTCCCGGAAGTTCGACTTGATGGGGGACTCGATGATCTCGCCGATGCCGCCGGTCATCTTCTTCTGCGGCTTGGCCATCAGGCCGCGCATGCCGGCCAGCTGGCGCATCTGGTCGCGGTTTCCGCGGGCCCCGGAGGTCATCATCATGTAGACCGGGTTGTAGCCTTCCCTGGAGCGCTCCAGGTTTTCGGCCATCTCGTCGGCGACATCGTTGTTGGCATGCGTCCAGGTGTCGATGACCTTGTTGTAGAGTTCGCCCCGGGAGATGAAGCCGTCTTCGTAGTTGCCTCGCCAGCGCGCCACCTTCTCGTCGGCTTCGGACAGGATGTGGCTCTTCTCGAGCGGGATCTCCAGGTCGCTGATGCCGACGCTGATCCCCCCCAGGGTGGCGTACCGGAACCCGAAGTCCTTGAGATCGTCCAGGAATCGGGTGGTGGGGAGCAGCCCGACTTCCGTGAAACAGCGGAACACCAGGTCGCCGAGCTGACCCTTGCCGAGCGTCCGGTTCTCGAACGGCATGCCCGGGGGAATGAACGAGTTGAACAGCACGCGCCCGGCCGTGGTCCTCAGCCACTGGCCCTGAGGCTTGCCCTCCGCAGCCGTCTTCGGCACCCAGAACCAGCACAGCGAGTGGAATTGCAGGCGGTCGGTGACCACAGCCATCTCCACTTCGCCGAAGGTGCTGTAGCGGGGCGCATCCCTGTAGAACTCGTTCAGCTCCCGGTTCGCCTTGTCGCGAATGGCGGCGGCGGCCTTGCCGTTGTTGGCGTCGCGCTCCAGGTCCGAGATGGCCAGCGGCGGCTTGGTCAGGTAGTAGCAGCCGATGACGATGTCCTGGCTGGGCGCCGCGACCGGCCGGCCGTTCGAGGGCAGCAGGATGTTGTTCGACGAGAGCATCAGGACCCGCGACTCCAGCTGCGCCTCGAACGAGAGCGGCACGTGCACCGCCATCTGGTCGCCGTCGAAGTCGGCGTTGAAAGCCGCACACACCAGAGGGTGGATGCGGATCGCCTTCCCTTCCACCAGTACCGGTTCGAAGGCCTGGATGCCGAGCCGGTGCAGGGTGGGCGCCCGATTGAGCAGCACCGGGTGGTCCCGAATGATGTCTTCCAGAACCTCGTAGACCTTGGGGTCGTCGTCCTCCACGATCTTTTTCGCGCGCTTGACCGTCTCGGCTTCCCCGCGCTTTTCGAGTTCGTGAATGATGAACGGCTTGAACAGCTCGACCGCCATCGCCTTGGGGAGGCCGCACTGATGCAGCTTGAGTTCGGGGCCCACCACGATGACCGACCGGCCGGAATAGTCGACGCGCTTCCCCAGAAGATTCTGGCGGAAACGCCCCTGCTTGCCCTTGAGCATGTCGGAAAGGGACTTGAGCGGCCGCTTGCCGCGCCCGCGGATCGCCTTCGATCGGCGCCCGTTGTCGAACAGCGCGTCGACCGCCTCCTGCAACATGCGCTTTTCGTTGCGCAGGATGACTTCCGGGGCCCGCATCTCCACCAGCTTCTTGAGCCGGTTGTTGCGGTTGATGACCCGCCGGTAGAGGTCGTTCAGGTCCGAGGTCGCGAAGCGGCCTCCGTCCAGGGGAACCAGCGGCCTCAGGTCGGGCGGGATGACGGGAACCACGTCCATCACCATCCACTCGGGCCGGTTGCGCTGCTCGGGGCTCAGTCCGGAGTTGCGCAGGGCGTCCACTACCTTGAGGCGCTTCAGCTTCTTCTTCTTGCGATGCTGGGAGGTCTCGGTCCGGATTTCGTGGCGCAGCCAGTCGGCGAGGCGGTCGAGCCCCTTCCCGTCCGCGTTGCGCCTGCCGATGTCGACCTTCGGCGAGTCGAGCTTGCGCAGGAGGCTGCGGACGGCTTCCGCCCCGATCTCGGCCACGAACTCGTCGTCGCCCTCCTCACGGGCCTTGACGCGCAGATCGTAGTATTCGTCCTCGTCCAGCAGCTCCAGGAACTCGACGTCCTGGCCGCCGGGGTTGGTCACCACGTAGGAAGCGTAGTAGATCAGCTTCTCCAGGTTGCGCAGCGTCATGTCGACCAGGTAGCCCAGCTGGCTGGGCAGCGTCTTGAAGAACCAGATGTGGCACACCGGCACGGCGAGCTCGATGTGTCCCATCCGTTCGCGACGGACCTTGGAGAGCGTCACCTCGACGCCGCAGCGGTCGCAAACGTGCCCGCGGAAGCGAATGCGCTTGAACCTGCCGCAGGAACACTCCCAGTCCTTCACCGGGCCGAAGATGCGCTCGCAGAAGAGCCCGTCCCGCTCCGGCTTGAAGGACCGGTAGTTGATCGTCTCGGGCTTGGTCACCTCTCCGTACGACCAGCCGCGGATTTCCTGCGGTGAGGCGACCTTGAGCTGGATGAAGTCGAAATCGGTCGTACCGCTCGTCTCGCGGAACCTGGGAAAATCGATCATATGGCGTGCACCCCGTGGGTTGCGGGTGTCAGTGCGATGCTCAAGATCTCAGTCGTCCTGATCGAGCGTTACCGAGAGGCCCAGCGCCTTCAGCTCCTGTACCAGCACATTGAAGCTCTCCGGGATGCCGGGCTCGGGGAGGTTTTCTCCCTTGACGATCGCTTCGTATACGCGCGACCGGCCCATGACGTCGTCCGATTTGACGGTCAGTATCTCCTGCAGGGTATGGGCGGCGCCGTAGGCCTCCAGCGCCCATACCTCCATCTCCCCGAACCGCTGTCCCCCGAACTGGGCCTTGCCGGCCAGCGGCTGCTGCGTGACCAGCGAGTAGGGTCCGATGCTGCGCGCGTGGATCTTGTCATCCACCAGATGCGACAGCTTGAGCATGTAGACCATGCCGACGGTGACCGGGAAGTCGAAGGGCCGGCCGCTGCGGCCGTCGCGGACCACCGCCTTGCCGTCGGGACGAAGGCCCGCCGCGTCCATGAACTCCACCACCCCCGCGTCGATGCCGCCTGAAGCCGGCGATTCGGAGCGGGCGAGCCGGTGGATCGCCGGGAAGGCCTTTTCCATCGGTACCGCAAGCCGGCCGGCGTGCTCTTCGGCGGCTTCCACCAGGAAATCCCTCAACCGGTCGAAGTAGGCCTGCGCCCCGTCCGGCAGTTCGACCCGCGCGTAGTCGTCCAGGGAACGGCCGAGCCCGGTCGAGCTCTGGTCACCGTTGCCCGCGGCACCCACCTGCGCGGGAAGGGTGCGAGAGGCGCCCGTGAGCTGCTCGATATCGGTAGCCGTGGTGGCGGGAGGCTCGGCACTGATTCCCAGTGCCTGGGCTCCCCACCTGACTCCCGCCATCTTGAGGAGCAGCCCGACCTCATCTTCGCTCGCACCCTGGAACACGGGTGTCTTGGCGCCGAAGCCCAGCACCCACGCGGCCCACCCCAGGTGGGTCTCGAGGATCTGGCCCACATTCATGCGGGACGGAACGCCCAGGGGATTGAGTACGATCTCCACCCGGGTTCCATCGGGGAGGAAGGGCATCTCCTCCTCGGGCACGATGCGGGCGATGATGCCCTTGTTGCCGTGACGCCCGGCCATCTTGTCGCCCACCGCGATCTTGCGCTTTTCGGCGATGTAGACCTTGACCAGTTGGACCACGCCCGGCGGCAACTCGTCCGGCTGGAAGACCTTGTCGATGTGCTCCTCGGTGTCGCTGTGCACCTTGTCGATGCGGCGGCGGGATTCGTCCACCACGGAGCGGATGCGCTCGTTGATCGACTTGTTGCGCACCTTGAGGCTGTCGAGCTCGACCTCCCCCAGATTCAGGTCCGCCAGCACCGCCTTGGTAACCTTGCGTCCCTCCTCGAGAAGGGGTTCGATCACCCCGCGCCTGAGGCAGAGCGAAATCGTCTGAAGGTGCAGGAGCGCCCTGAGTTCGTCGTCGCGCACCTCGGTGATGCGGGCGATATCCTCGCGCTCGGTCTGGCGGAGTTCTCCGATCCGCTGGCCCTGCTCCTTGTCCAGAAGCGGACCGTCGATCCGGCGCGAGAAGATCTTCACGTCGATCACGGTCCCCGACATCCCCGGCGAGAGCCGAAGTGAAGAATCCTTCACGTCCTTGGCCTTCTCGCCGAAGATCGCGGTCAGAAGCTTCTCCTCCGGTGAGAGCTCGGTCTCGCCCTTGGGCGTGATCTTGCCGACCAGGATGTCCCCGCTCTTGACCTGGGCCCCGATGCGGACGATGCCGCGCTCGTCCAGGTTGGTGAGGTTCTCGTCGGCGACGTTGGGAATCTCCCGGGTGATCTCCTCCGCTCCGCGCTTGGTGTCGCGGACGTGGAGTTCGAGCTCCTGGATGTGGATCGATGTGAAGACGTCTTCCTTGACCAGCTTCTCGCTGAGGACGATCGCGTCTTCGAAGTTGTGCCCGTACCAGGGCATGAAGGCGACCAGCACGTTGCGGCCCAGCGCCAGTTCGCCGTAGCTGGTGGAGGGTCCGTCGGCGATGATCTCGCCCTCCTCCACGATCTGGCCGCGCCCTACCAGCGGCCGCTGGTTGATGGCGGTGTCCTGATTGGTGCGCCAGTACTTCTTGAGCACGTAGGTGTCGAACTGGGAGAGGCGCATGAGAGGCTGGTCGGCCTCCTTCACCTTCACGGCACCCGTGTCGATGACGATCTTGTCGGCCGTGACGCTGACGATTCTGCCCCCGCGCGCCGCGGTGACGACGGCACCCGAGTCGCGCGCCAGCTTGCGCTCAAGTCCGGTTCCCACCAGGGGAGCGTCCGTGTAGAGCAGCGGAACCGCCTGGCGCTGCATGTTGGAGCCCATCAGCGCCCGGTTGGCGTCGTCGTGCTCGAGGAAGGGAATAAGAGCCGCCGCGACCGACACCAGCTGTGCCGGGGCGACGTCCATGTAGTCGATGTCGCCGGGCGCCAGGAGCGGAAAGTCACCGCGCTCCCGGCACAGCACCAGCGGATTGCAGAACGTGCCGTCCGGATTCAGCGGCGCGTTGGCCTGCGCGATGCGCGCGCGCTCCTCCTCGTTGGCCGAGAGCCACTCGATCTCTCCGGTGGCGCGCCCGTCCACCACCTTGCGGTAGGGCGTCTCCACAAAGCCCAGCCCGTTGACGCGCGCGTAGGTGGTGAGCGAGGTGATGAGGCCGATGTTGGGACCTTCCGGGGTCTCGATCGGGCACATGCGGCCGTAGTGCGAGTAGTGCACGTCGCGCACCTCGAACCCGGCCCGCTCGCGGGTGAGGCCCCCGGGACCGAGTGCCGACAGACGCCGCTTGTGCGTCATTTCGGCCAGCGGGTTGGTCTGGTCCATGAACTGGGACAGCTGCGACGAACCAAAGAAGGCCTGGATGACGGCCGACACCGTTCTGGCGTTCACCAGATCGTCGATGTTGATCTTGCCCGGATCGGTGTTGATCGACATCCGCTCCTTGACCAGGCGGGCCATGCGCGACAGGCCGACCGAAAGCTGATTGGCGATCAGCTCGCCGACGGTGCGCACCCGGCGGTTGCCGAGATGGTCGATGTCGTCGGTGTGTCCGTGCCCTTCGCTCAGTTCGACGAGGTAGCGCAGGATCTCGACGAAGTCGTCGCGCGTCAGCACGGTCGTGGAGGCGGGAGTCTCGAGCTCCAGACGCTGGTTGATCTTGTAGCGTCCCACACGGCCCAGGTCGTAGCGCCTGGGATTGAAGAACACGCTCTCCAGCGCCGTGCGCGCCGTATCGACGTTGGGCGCCTCTCCGGGGCGCAGGAGCGAGTAGATCTGGAAGAGCGCGGTCTCCTCCGACTCGGTGGGATCCTTGGCCAGCGTGCGCTTCACGATGGGGCTGTCCGCCCTGATCGGCCCTGCGCCGGCTGCGGCCCCCGCCGCCTCGGGCTCGGCGGCGTAGACCACGACCCGGTCGATGCCCACGCGCGCCAGCGTCTCGATGTCCGCTTCCTCGAGTTCGCTGCTGGCTTCGAGAACCACTTCGCCGGTGCCGGTGTCCACCACATCGTCCGCCAGCACCGCCCCGCTCAGCGTCTGGAGCGCATCGCCAAGGTCGCCGATCGAGGCGTCCTTCTTCCGGAAGAAGAGGCCGTAGATCTGCTCGTCGGTGCCGAAGCCCAGGGCGCGCAGCAACGCCGTGGCCGGGAACTTCTTCTTGTCGATGTGGACGTAGCAGACGTTGTTGATGTCGACCGTGAACTCCACCCACGAGCCGCGGAAGGGAATGATG
Organism: Gammaproteobacteria bacterium; assembly: GCA_028819075.1. NCBI lineage: Bacteria > Pseudomonadati > Pseudomonadota > Gammaproteobacteria > Gammaproteobacteria bacterium. Next base: position 134,140 of record JAPPMM010000017.1, on the reverse strand, counting down.
CGGGCGCTGTGCAGCTTGGTCCCGTTGGGATGGATGCTCTCCTCGAAGACAACGCCGGGAGAGCGATGCAGCTGGCTCACCACGACGCGCTCGGCGCCGTTGACGATGAAGGTGCCCAGATCGGTGAGGAGCGGCAGATCCCCCAGGTATACCTCTTTCTCGATGATGTCGCGCGCGCGCCGCTCCCCGTCGTCCAGATCCTCCCAGACAATGAAGCGAAGCGTTGCCTTCAGGGGCGCCGCGTAGGTCATGTCCCGCTCGATGCACTCCTCCTGCGAATAGCGGGGCGCACCCAGCTTGGACGAGACATACTCGAAGCTGAAGTTCTCGTTCACATCGGAGATCGGAAAAATCTCCTGAAAGACGCGGTCGAGCGAGAAATCCCAGGGATCCTCGGCGACCGCGTCGCCGTACACCAGCTTGCCGAAGGACTTGAGCTGCACATCCAGCAGATTCGGCATCGGCATGACCGAATCCAGCTTGTCGAAACTGACGATGGGTCGAGCGGCGTCGCGACTATCCAACTGGACTCCCCCTTTGGGCCGCACCCTGTCCGGAGGGCGGGCACGGCAAGTCGAACGGAAAACACCTCACGACGTCCGGACGTCCCCGCGGAGGGACGGCCGATACGCGCGCGGAGGGAAGGGCAGGCGGCGCGGCGCCAGGAACGGCGTGCCGCGACCGTACCCCGTCTGCCCGGAGGCTTGAGCGGGACCGCACCTACTTGACGGTGACCGTCGCGCCCACCTGCTCCAGCTTTGCCTTGACCTGCTCCGCCTCGTCCCTGGAAACGGCTTCCTTCACCGCGTTGGGAACCCCGTCGACGAGCGCCTTGGCTTCCTTGAGCCCCAGACTGGTCACTTCGCGAACCACCTTGATGACCTGGATCTTCTTGGCGCCGAAGCTGTCGAGAACGACGTCGAACTCGGTCTGTTCCTCGACCTCGGCCTCGGCTTCCGCCGGACCTGCGGCCGCCGGCCCGACCGCCACTGCGGCCGTGACGTTGAACTTCTCCTTGAACGCGTCCACGAACTCGGAGAGCTCGAGAACCGTCATGTTGCCGATGCTATCGAGGAGTTCCTGCTGATTGATCGCCATCTCGCTGCTTTCTCCTGATTGGTCCCGGCCTCCGCCGGGAGTTGGTGACTCGACTCGTCACGTGTCCGCGCCCGCATTTCGGCTGTCGTCCGCCGAGCGCGGCCATCGCGGACTCAGTCTTCCTGTATTTTGTCCCTCAGTGCGTCCAGAAGGCCGGCAAATTCCTGCAGCTTGCCCTCGAGCGCGCCCACGAAGGCCGCCATGGGACCCTCGAGCGCGCCCGCCAGCTGCGCCATCAGCACGTCGCGCGCCGGGAGTGCCGCCACTTTGCGGAATTGTTCCTCGCCGATGATCCTGCCTTCGACCACACCCACCTTGAACGCGGGGCGCTCGGCGTTCTCCTTCGCAAAATCGACCAGCACCTTCGCAGGCTCCACGGCATCGGTCTTGCCGAACACGATGCCGGTCGGCCCGGAGAGGTGGGGTTCCAGCCCAGCAAGGTCGAGGTCGTCGAACGCCCGCTTGGCGAGCCGGTTCTTGACGACCCGGTAACGACCCCCGCTTTCGCGGATCCGGCGGCGGAGCACCGTCATCAACTTGACGTCGAGCCCCGTGAAGTCGGTCAGGTAGAGTGCGCCGGCGCTCTCCGCCTCATTCCTGAAATCCTCGGTAAAGGCCTGTTTGCGCGCTTTGTCCATCGGTCAGCTCCGTCCGAACTGGTTGGGGTCGAGCGGCACGCCCGGCCCCATGGTGCTGGAGAGCGTCACGCTCCGTACGTATGCGCCCTTCGCAGCGGCGGGACGCGCGCGCAACACCGAGTCCATGAAGGCGCCCAGGTTGTCGGAGAGCTTGCTGTCCTCGAACGAAACTCGTCCGATGGGGGCGTGCAGATTTCCGGTGCGGTCCACGCGGTACTCGATTTTACCGGCCTTGATCTCCGAGACGGCGCCCCCGACATCGAACGTCACCGTGCCCGCCTTCGGATTCGGCATGAGCCCGCGGGGACCCAGGATGCGACCCAGCGGACCCACCTGGCCCATCATGTTGGGTGTGGCGACCACCGCATCGAACTCGAGCCATCCCTGCTTGATGCGCTCCAGATACTCGGTTCCGACGTAGTCGGCTCCCGCGTCCCGAGCCTCCTGCGCCTTTTCTCCCTGCGCGATTGCAAGCACGCGCATCTGCTTGCCGGTTCCGTGGGGAAGCACGACCGTCCCGCGCACGATCTGGTCGGCGCGGCGAGGGTCGACACCCAGCTTGGTCGCGACCTCGATGGATTCGTCGAACTTCGCGAACGAGAGGGTCTTCACGAGGGTCACGCCCTCCGCCACGGTATGCGTGGCTCCCACCGGGATCCGGGCCCTGGCGGCCCGGATTTTCTTTCCGCGTCTTGGCATTATGGAATCGAGCCGGCTTGTGACACCCTCCCACCCCTGGCGGCTCGCATGGAGTGGTTCGTCGGATCTACCAGTCTACCTCGATGCCCATCGAGCGCGCGGTCCCGGCGATCATTTGCACGGCCGAATCCACGTCGCCTGCGTTCAGGTCGGGCATCTTGGTTTCCGCGATCTCCTTCAGCTGGTCGACGGTCACCCGGGCGACCTTGGTGCGGTTCGGTTCGCCGGATCCCTTTTCCAGTCCGGCCGCCTTCCTGAGCAGGACCGACGCCGGCGGCGTCTTGGTGATGAAGCCGAACGACCGGTCGGCGAAGACGGTGATTTCGACCGGAATGGTCGTTCCCTGCTGCTGCTGGGTTCTGGCGTTGAACTGCTTGCAGAACTCCATGATGTTCACGCCGTGCTGGCCCAGCGCGGGACCGACCGGAGGTGCCGGATTGGCCTGCCCTCCGGGAACGTGCAGCTTGATGAATCCGATGACCTTCTTCGCCATTTACGTTACCTGGTCGATATACCGGCCCGCGCCCGACAGCCGTTCGGACGCGTTCGGAAGCCGGAGTTCCGTCTCCGGCCCCGAATCCGCCGTTCAGTATCCCTTGAGCTGAGCGAAATCGAGCTCCACCGAAGTCGGACGCCCGAAGAGGGAGACTTCCACCTTCACCTTTCCCTTGTCGGCATCCACGGACTGGACCGTGCCCGAAAACTCCGTGAAAGGGCCCTGCGTCACCTCCACGGCCTGGCCGATGTGGAAGGGGACTTCCGCTCGAGCCTCCTTTTCCTCCTCGGTCTCGATGCCGAGGAGCTTGCGCACCTCCTCCTCGCTCAGGGGTTGGGGCTTCCTGCCTCCCCCCACGAACTTGATGACGCCCTTGATGTCGTTGATGGCGTGCATGGTCCGGGAGTCCAGCGTCACATCTTCGCCGACCTCGATGTGCACCAGGACATATCCGGGATAGAGGCGGCGTTCGACCTGGACCCGCTTCCCGTTGCGGATCTCCATCACTTCCTGGGTCGGCACCAGGGTTTCCAGGATCTCGGGGTTGTGGCCTTCCTCGATCTTGCGGTCGATGAACCGCTTCACCTTCTTCTCGTGCCCCGAGTAGCTCTGGACCACGTACCATCTGGACTCGCTCATTGAGTCCTCACGCTCCGAAGATGCCCATGATGAAGTTCACGACGAAGCGCACGACGCCGTCCATGGCGAAGATGACGAGCGAGATCGCGATCACGAAAAGGATCACCACCCACGTCGCATTGCGCAGCTGACCCGAGTCGGGCCAGGTCACTCGCTGCAACTCCGTCCACGACTCGCGCGCGAACCCCGCCGACGTCTCGATAATGTTGGGCATCCTGCTTCTCGGAGATGCGCTACTTGGTTTCCTTGTGCCCGGTGTGCGTGCGGCAGCGCGGGCAGTATTTGCGGAAATGCACCCGTCCGGGGTGCAGGCGCTTGTTCTTCTTCGTCGTGTAGTTGCGCTCCTTGCACTCCTCGCACGCGAGGATCACACGGTCTCTGGCCACGGGACTACGCGATCACCTCGGTGACCACGCCGGCGCCGACCGTGCGTCCACCCTCGCGGATGGCGAAGCGAAGTTCCCTGTCCATGGCGATGGGGGTGATCAGTTCGACCTCCATCTGCACGTTGTCGCCCGGCATGACCATCTCGACCCCGTCGGGAAGCCTGGTTGCGCCCGTGACGTCCGTGGTGCGGAAGTAGAACTGGGGCCGGTAGCCGTTGAAGAACGGGGTGTGCCTGCCGCCCTCACCCTTGGTCAGGACGTACACCTCGGCCTTGAAATGGGTGTGCGGGGTGATGGATCCCGGCTGCGCGAGCACCTGGCCGCGCTGGATCTCGGTCTTGCCGACACCACGGAGCAGGAGGCCGGCGTTGTCTCCCGCCTGGCCCTGGTCGAGCAGCTTGCGGAACATCTCGACACCGGTCACCACCGTCTTGCGGTCCCTGTCCATGCCGACGATCTCCGCCTGGTCGCCGACCTTCACCACGCCGCTCTCGATGCGGCCGGTGGCCACCGTGCCCCGCCCGGTGATGCTGAACACGTCCTCGACCGGCATCAGGAACGGCCTGTCGATGTCCCTCTCGGGCAGCGGAATGTAGGAGTCGATCGCGTCCATGAGCTCCTGGATGCAGTCGACGTCGGAGCCCTCTCCCATCGCCTCCATGGCCTTGAGCGCGCTCCCCATCACCACGGGGATGTCGTCGCCGGGGAAGTCGTACTCGGAGAGCAGCTCGCGCACCTCCAGCTCCACCAGCTCGAGCAGCTCCTCGTCGTCGACCATGTCGACCTTGTTGAGGAAGACGACGATGTAGGGCACGTTGACCTGACGGGCCAGCAGGATGTGCTCCCGCGTCTGCGGCATGGGGCCGTCCGCGGCGGACACGACCAGAATCGCGCCGTCCATCTGGGCGGCTCCGGTGATCATGTTCTTCACGTAGTCGGCGTGGCCCGGGCAGTCGACGTGGGCGTAGTGACGGTTTTCCGTCTCGTACTCCACGTGCGCCGTGGCGATCGTGATGCCGCGCTCGCGCTCCTCCGGAGCCTTGTCGATCTCGTCGAAAGCGACCGCGTCGCCACCGAACTTCCTGGCCTGGGTGAAGGTGATCGCTGCGGTGAGCGTCGTCTTCCCGTGGTCAACATGCCCGATGGTGCCGACGTTCACGTGCGGCTTGGTCCGGTCGAACTTCTCCTTTGCCATTTCTCCGCTACCTCACTCCGTTCGGTTCAGGTGAATCGTGGTTTCAGGGCCCCGGAGGCCCGGGCAAGCTCTGGCCGGGATTTGAACCCGGGACCTCTTCCTTACCAAGGAAGCGCTCTACCCCTGAGCTACCAGAGCGCTGCTCCCTTCTGCTTCGGGATTAAGAGCGGGAGACGGGACTCGAACCCGCGACCCTCAGCTTGGAAGGCTGATGCTCTAGCCAACTGAGCTACTCCCGCTGGAATTCTCGTTTCACAAGTTGGAAGGGCGATACGCCCAGTGGTGGGGGGAGGATTCGAACCTCCGAAGGCATTGCCAGCAGATTTACAGTCTGCCCCGTTTGACCGCTTCGGTACCCCACCGAGCATTTCTCTCGAAACTCCTGTGTTCGGAGCGCCCCTCCGCGCCTCCGGCTGCGGAGCAAGGATGCCCTCGGGCACCTGAGGCGGGCCTTTACGATCAAGCCTCGAAAGGTAACTCCTCGATCACGAGAGGTAAAGGGTAGTCCAGACGATTCGGCGGCAGGGGGGTGTCGCCGCCGGGGGACCCGTCCGACCCGCACGAACCGGGGCCGCTCCGGGTCGTCCGCCGGCAAGCTGGCGAAGGGACTCGAACCCCCAACCTGCTGATTACAAATCAGCTGCTCTACCTGTTGAGCTACGCCAGCGCGCGACTACTGCTACCCGGCTTCGCCCCGGAAGTCAACGGTCAGCGGGCCGCCGTGGAACCGGCTCTCGACCTCGCGTGCTTCCAGCGGGTTCCGTCAGGCGAGTCCTCGAGCACGATTCCTTCACCGGCCAGCTGGTCGCGGATGGCGTCCGCCTGCGCGAAGTCGCGGCGAGACCGGGCCAGGTCGCGCTTCGCGACAAGGACCTCGATGCGCTCCCGCTCGGGCTCGTCGACCTCGCGCCCGGCCAGCGCCAGCTCAAGCACCCCGAGCACCTCGTCCATGGAGGAGAGAGCCGCTTCCGCCGATTCCCTGTCGCCCTCGCTGATCGCACCCGCTGCCCTGTCCAGGGCGGTGTTGGCCTCCTTGACGAACACGAAGAGCGCCGCCAGGGCGCCGGCGGTGTTGAGATCGTCGTCCATCGCCTCGCGGAAGCGCGCCAGGGCCTCCCCGGCGAGTCCCTCGATTCCCGCGGGCGGAGCGCCGGGACGGCCCGGTGTGCGCGCGAGGCGGTCGCGGAAATCGAGCAGGCGCTGCACGGCCCGGCGCGACGCCTCCAGTCCCCCGAAGGTGAAGTTGAGCTCGCTGCGGTACTGGGCGGACAGCAGCAGGTGCCGTATCGCCGCGGGCTCGGATCTCTCGGTCAACTGCGGGACGGTGTAGGTGTTGCCGAGCGACTTGGACATCTTCCGGCCCTCCACCAGAAGATGCTTCACGTGAACCCAGTGGCGAGCGAACGTCTCGCCGGTCGCGCCCTCGGACTGCGCGATCTCGTCCTCGTGATGAGGAAACACCAGGTCTTCGCCGCCCAGGTGAATGTCCACGGTGTCGCCGATCTCGCTCAGCGCCATGACCGAGCACTCGAGATGCCATCCCGGCCGGCCCCGGCCCCACGGGGACTCCCAGGCGGCGTCCGCGTACTCGTCCTCCGGCCTGGCCGCCTTCCAGAGCGCAAAGTCGCGGATGTCGTCCTTCTCGTACTTGTCGTCGGCAACGCGCTCGCCGGGGCGCAGGGCGTCCGGATCGATGCGCGAGAGCCTGCCGTATTCCGGAAACCCCGAAATCCGGAAATAGACCGAGCCGTCCGATGTGGCGTAGGCGAGCCCCCGCTCCAACAGCCGGGACACGAAGGCGGTCATCTCGGGGACGTATTCCGTGGCCCGGGGGTGGCTGTCGAACGGCCGCATGCCCAGGGTGTCGGCGTCGGCGAGGAAGGACCGAACATGCGGCGCGGCGAACTCCCGGATCGACTGCCCGGTCTCGGCGGCGAGCTCGACGATGCGGTCGTCGACGTCGGTAAGGTTCACCACGAAACGGACTTCGTAGCCCAGCCACTCCAGGTAGCGATGGAGCAGATCGTAGACGACAAAGGCGCGGAAATTGCCGATGTGGGCGCGCCCGTACACCGTGGGGCCACAGCCGTAGATGCCCACCCGCCCCGGCCGGAGCGGTGTGAAGCGGCGCAGCGAGCGCGTCAGCGTGTCGTGGAGGTGAAGGCTCATGCCGGGTTGCGTGAGAGGAACGGGATCGCGGCAGGGTCGCGCACGGGACTGCCGGCGCTCACTGCAGCACGCGGACTTCGAAGACGCGCCAGACTTCGTCCTCGCGCACGAAGCCGACGTAGATACTGTGTTCTACCAACTGGGAGGCCCCTTCGTGGACGACCGTCCAGCGGAGTGCCGCGTAGCCCTGAAGCGGAGATCCCCCGACTTCGGCAACCCGCTCGAGTCGGGTCGACTCGGTCCGGTGCCCGGCCAGATAGTCGCGCAGCACGGCGACCGCCTGCCGTCTCGAAAGAGAAACGTGGTCTTCGCCTCCCACCCGCAGGCGGATGCCGCTGGCCACCAGAACCTGCACGAAGACGTCGATGGAGCCGCGCTCCCACATGCGCGCGAGATTGGTTGCGGCCCCTTCCAGGGACGCCTGGGACGCCGGAGTCGGCGACGATCCAGGGGTGGAGGCACCGAGCACGGCGACCAGCAGGGCCAGGACGCCCGCAGGGTTTGCCCGCTTCAACCCCCCGGCCTTCATCATGAGTCGCGGAGGGCCGGGGCCAGGTCGCGCTCGACGGCGTCGAGAGCGGCGCGGGGATCCGGGGCGCCGGTAACTGCCCGCCCGATGACCAGGTAGTCGGCTCCGGCCTCGCGGGCGCGGCGGGGCGTCGCGACGCGGCGCTGGTCGTGGAGAGACTGCTGCGGGAGGCGGATCCCGGGAGTGACGACGAGGAGTTCGTTCCCGAAGCGGCGCCTCAGGGCTGCGGCCTCCAGCGGCGACGCCACCACGCCGTCCAGACCGGCCGCGCGCGCCCCGCCGGCGAGCTGCAGGACGTGGTCCTCGAGCGTCACGCGCGCGCCATCGGCGCGGCGCGGAAGCGACGATGTCCCCAGGGAGGTAAGCATCGTCACCCCCAGAAGCCGGGTCCCGTCCTTCGCGGCCTCGGCCGCGGCCTCCATCATGTGCGCTCCTCCCGCAGTGTGCACGGTCACCAGGCGCGCCCCGATGTCCGAGGCGGCGGCCACGGCGCCCGCCACGGTGCGCGGAATGTCGTGCAGCTTGAGGTCAAGGAACACCCGTTTCTTGCGGTTCCGGAGATGATGGACGACCGCGGGACCCTCGCGTGCGAAGAGTTCCAGCCCGACCTTGTAGAAGTTGACTCGCCCCGCCAGCAGATCGACCAGTTCGAGCGCCCGGCCGGCCGAGGGATAGTCCAAGGCAAGGATGATGCCGCTCACAACACGCACGCCTCCCGCCTCGCGAAGGGAACCGGTCCCTCGGGCGACCTGACCGCGCCCACCAGCTCCGCGACCGCGCCGATGTTTCTCCGGCGGCCGTAGGCACTCAGTCCGTGCACGACGCGCTCCGCGCTCCGAGGATCGGCGAAGGTGGCGGTGCCCACCTGAACCAGCGACGCCCCGGCGAGCAGATACTGTAGGCAATCGCGGTGCCCGCGGACACCTCCGACGCCGACCAGCGGGGCCCGGACCCGACGGCTCGCCTGCCACACGGCGTGTACGCCGACCGGGAGCAGGGCCGGACCGCTGAGCCCACCGCCGCCGGCCCCCAGCCGGGGGCGCCGCGTCTCCGGATCGATCACCATTCCGGGCATGGTGTTCACCAGGGTGACTCCGTCGCCGCCGGCAGCCACCGCGGCTTCAGCGGCCGCGCCGACATCGGGCGAATTGGGAGCCAGCTTTACCAGGAGCGGCCGGCCGGTGATCCCGCGCACGCGGCCAACCACCTTGGCCAGCATCCCGGTGTCGAGCGCGAACGGCACGCCGCCCAGCGGGACGTTGGGACATGAGAGATTCAGTTCGAATCCCAGGAATCCGCCCTCCGGTTCAAGATGTTCGACGATCTCGCAGTAGTCATCGACCGCATGTCCCGCCACGCTGACGAAGACCTGCGCGCGCCGCAGCCGCGACGCAAGCCAGGGCAGCTTCTCGGCCTTGACCCGCTCCACCCCGGGATTGGCGAGTCCGATCGAGTTGACCATCAGGCCAGCGCCCTCGCTGACCCTGGGTCTCGGGTTTCCGGCGCGCGGTTCCAGGGTCACGGACTTGGTGACCAGTCCGCCCAGCCGGTCGAGTTCCATGACTCCCGCCAGCTCCCTGCCGAAGCCGCAGGTGCCGGACGCGAGCAACACCGGATTCTGGAACCTCGCCCCGAACAGCTCCTGTTCAAGCTGCACCGGCTTCGCTCTCCGATGCGGGCCGCCTCGGTCCACGCGATGGTTGGGCGCGTCCCAGAGTGTCCCTGCGGGGGATCGTGTCCCTGCGGAGGACGGAGTCGGCCGGGAGGATCGAGTCGGTCCGCGGGACGGTGTCGGGGGCGAAGAATGCGTCGGTCGAGGTCGCGCCCGGGGCGTCCCTGCGAAGCGAGTCGGTCCTCAGCGAGTCGAGCCTGAGCGAGTCCAGCCTCAGCGAGTCGAGCAGCAGCGAGTCCCCCGCGGCGATTCGCCGCACCAGCTCCTCGGCGGCCCGGATGCTGTCGAGCGTGCGCGCGGCTTCCCGTACCGCGACGTCCCGGTTGGCGGCCTCCACGGCGACGCGCTGATGCAGGATCGCCAGAGAAGTGCCGAGGCGGCCCTCCACCATGGCGTAGTCCGACGGCCGCGCCTCCGTTCCGGCGGACGCCCGGACGTAGATGTTGTCGTCCAGCTGATTCAGGCGGGCGGCGAGCGGTTGCCGCTCCTCCGCATCGCCGGTCAGCTCGAGCGCCGCCATCAACGCCTTGGCCTCCCAGGCCGAGCCGCGGTCCCGGTCGGCGTACAGGGTAAAGAGCTGAAGGGCCAGGCGCGGTGATCCGAGGCTGTCGCGCGCCAGCTCGGCCCCGGCGAAGAGCGCGAGGTGGTCCGCCGCCAGCGCCGCTCTTTCGACGAAGAGCCCAACGTACTCCATGTAGTCGATCAGCCGCACTGCTTCGGCGAGGGCGATGGCCGGGAGCAGGATCGCCCGGACTTCCTCGAGCTGCTCGAGACGATCGACGGAGTTCAGCCGCCAGCGGGCGAGGGCGATGCGCGCCTCGCGCGCGGTTCTGTCGTCACCGCGGGCCAATTCCCCGGCCATTTCACCGGCCGCGACCGAATCGCCGGCGCGCGCGAGCAGGCGTGCCCGCTCGAGGCGGACCCGGCCACGCGCCACAGGCGCCCACTCGCTGCGTTCGGCCGCGGCCAGCATGGCGGCCGCGGATCCCGCCCCCCAGAGCATGGAGGCTCGCTCCGCAGCAGCGAGAACGGTATCGGCCCAAGCCTCTCCGGACGCCTGCTCGAGCACAGTCGTCGCACCCGCCCGAGCGTGCTCGAAGTGGTCGCTGTCCAGCCCGCGCACCAGGCGCTCCAGAGCAACCGGGACCCTCAGTTCCCGTGAGGCTGCCTCGGACCGGTCCAGGCCCGCCCATCCCTCCTGCGCCCGTCCGGCGTCGAATGCGGCCCGGGCCCGCCAGAGATGCGCCTCCGCGCGCAGCATCGCGTCCGGCACCTCTTCGAGGGCTTCGTCGAGAAGGCGCATTCCGAGGTCGCGCCGTCCCGTGGCCAGCGCCACGCCGCCGAGGTACACGCGGGCACCCGCGTGCAGGCTCGAGTCGCTCGAAGTCGCCAGCAGGCGCTCCAGTGCCGCCCGCGAACGTGCCCAGTCCCCGCTGTGGAAGTAGGCGCGGCCCATGATGTAGAGGGCGTCGTCGGCCCAGCGTCCGGATTCGTCCGACCGATAGCTGCGAGCGGCCTTGTCGATGGCCTCCTGATACGACGAAGCAGCCTCGAGCGGCTGGTCACGCAGGCGGGCGGCCTGGGCATCCTCGAAGGCGCGCCGCGCATTGTAGAGCGCGTTGAAATACGCACAGCCGACCAACAGGGACACGCACAGAATCGCGGCCCCGGCAGCCGGCGTCGTCCGGGGCGCGCTCCCCCTCACCGGCCCCTCCTCATCGCTCGCCGGGCCTCCCGCTCCTGGGTCCGGCGCCGCAGCTTTTCCCTCTTGTCGTAGAGCTTGCGGCCCCGCGCGAGGGCCAGCGTCAACTTCGCGTACCCCCGGCGCATGTAGAGGTCCAGGGGAATCAGCGTCAGCCCCTTCTCCTCGACCCTGCCGATCAGACGCCGGATCTCCGCGCGCTTCAGGAGGAGCTTGCGTGGGCGCTCCGGGTCGGCATTCCAGTGAGTCGCCGGCTCGTAGGGGCTGATGTGCAGGTTGTGGAGCCACACTTCGGTGCCCTCCAGACGGGCAAAGGCGTCCTTGAACCCCACCTTTCCGGCGCGCACGGATTTGACTTCCGGTCCCTTGAGCACCAGCCCGGCTTCGAGCGTCTCGATCACCTCGTATTCGTGCCGGGCCTTTCGGTTGCGGGAGATCAGGAGTCGGCCCGGAGGCCCCGCGTCGCCTGCCCCCACCACGTATCGCGCGCCAGGCTAGTAGATAAGGACCGGCGTGCCAACGTCGATCAGGTAGTAGAGTTCGCGGGCCGCCTCGTTGGTCAGGCGAATGCACCCGTGGGAGATGCGCCGCCGCTCCGGGTCGGGGTCGAGCACCAGCTCGGGCCGGTGGGTGCCGTGAATCGCAATGCCGTCACCCAGGTAGATGGCAGTGGTGCCCAGCGCCCCCGGGATGGAACGGGAAGGATGCTGCCGCGGGGGAACCGGAACTCCCCTCTCGACGAAGTGCCAGTCGGGAGCGATCCAGACCGGGTTCTTTTCCTTGTACCGGACCCTCATGATCCCGCGGGGCGTGGAGAAGTGCCACTTCTGGCCGGCGGCGTTCAGGTTGAACCCGGTCCCGGTGCCGACGGGCGCCGACCAGATCGCGCGCTCCCCCTCCATGACGAAGAGCCGATTCTCGACAAGGTGAACGACGACGTAGCGCTCATGGGAGGGAAGGAACGACGTTCCCACGGCCACGTCGCGCGCCAGCATCCTCGAACGGTCCGTAACCAGCGGGTAGCCGTCGAGTGCCTGGCCCCGCGCCGCCGCGGGCGCGAGGACACCGATCAGCAGCACCGCGCCCCGCAGCCACGCCGCGGCGGCGCTGTCAGTCCAAGGGTGGCGCCAGCTCGTCCCGGGCATCGTCATCGTGTTCCCCGTTTTCCTGCGCTCCGGCGTCGTGGACGACTTGCCGAGCGGCATCGCTCGCAGCCCGATAGGCAGCCTTGGAGGTCTCGATCCTGTCCTGCAACTCCGCGCGCGCGTCCAGCGCCGCCTGCCGACCCGCGTCCACCGCCCCCTTCACCGACTCGATCTGCTCCCGGACTTGTTCGCCGGCTCGCCCGAGCCTCTCCTCGAGGCCCTCCTGGGCCGCGCGCACCCGCTCCTGTGCGACATCCCTGAACTCAAGCGCCCGGGCCTTCAGCTGCTCCTGGGTCTCCTTGCCGGAGCGGGGCGCTAACAGCAGCGCGAGTCCGGCACCGACGACGGCACCGAGCAGAAAGGCACCCGTGTTCGATCCGCCGTCGCGCTCGATTACGACGAGCGGTCCGTCTTCTCCCTGAGCCATCCCGCTCCCCCATGATATACGCGGCAGCCGCCGCAGCCGGCTGCAACTGTTCCATCCTGATACAAACTAGGGTTTCCCGGGGGGGATGCCTACCCTGCACCGGCGTCCCCGCCCCGGTCCCCTGTCTTTCTACACCTGCCAGGGGTGATTGGCTTCCTCCATGCGGGGAGGATGGTAGCCCGGACGGCCCAGAAGCCCGTTCACATACCGTTTGCCCAACTCCACGCCCGGCTGGGTGAGTGGGTCCACGCCGTAGAGGTATCCGGCGTACACGGTCGCGGCCTGGAAGAGCAGGATGAGTTCACCCAGCGCGTCGGCGTCGAGCCTCGCCAGCCGCACGGTCAGGTTGGGCCGCCCGGCCATTCGAAGCGCGGCCGCCGTCGCGGCGTGCTCGACGGCGATCAGATGGTTGAGCGTGTGACCCTCGGGGAACTCGAGGGCGGGCAGCGAAGCGGACGCCTTGCCGATCGGAAGCGGACCCGCGGCCGCGCCGACGGTGACGAAGCACACCACCTTGTCCGCAGGCCCCTCCATGAAGAGCTGCAGGAGCGAGTGCTGGTCGGTTGCCCCGGCTGCCGGGAGCGGGGTGGGGCCGGTGCCCGCGGGCCCGCCGTCGAGTCCCGCGGCCTTGCCGAGCGACTCGCCCCACAGCTGCTGCACCCAGAGGGCGAAGGAGCGGAGCCTATCGCAGTAGGGCATGAACACGTGCACGCGCTGCCCGCACTCGACATCGGCGCGGTACAGAAGGGTCGCGACCACGCCCGCCGGATTCCGGGTCAGCTCATCCGTCCGGCAGCGTCTCTCCATGCGCGCGGCGCCCCGAAGCACCGCCGTCACGTCCAGGCCGGCCGCCGCGGCGGGGAACAGGCCGACGGCCGACAGCACCGAAAAACGGCCCCCCACGTTGCCCGGGACCGGAAGGGTGGGGATGCCTGCGGCCTCTGCCAGAGCGCGGAGCGGCCCCCGCCCGGGATCCGTGGTGAAGAGAAGATGCTCCCGCGTCCGATCCTGGCCGACTTCGCGCGCGAGTCGCTCGGCCACCACCAGATACTGGGCCAGCGTCTCGGTCGTCGAGCCCGATTTGCTGACCACGTTGAAGAACGTCCTGCGCATGTCGAGGCGGTCCAGCAAGGAGCCGATCGAGTGCGGATCGATGTTGTCCGCCACGTGGAGACGCGGGTGGGGCCCTCCGGCGCCACTCGCACCGCTGTTGGGGTCCCCGGCGGCGAGTGCGTCCCGCAGGGTGCGGGTCCCCAGCGCCGACCCGCCGATGCCGAGGACCACGAAGTCGTCGAAGCGTCCCCGCAGCCCGGCTGCCACGCGACGGATGTGGGCCGCGGACTGCGCGGCGCGCGGCAGGTCGAGGAAGCCCATGCTCCCGCTCCGGCGCGCCCGCTCGACATCCCGGTGCGCCACGCGGAAGCGCGAACCCAGGTCGCCGGTGAGCCGTTCGGGATCGACGCCATCCTCGTCTTCGTCGATGGCGAGGAGGTTCCGGTAGTCGACGGTGAGAGCGCTCATGCGCGTTCCGCCGACGACGGAGACCGCCGGGGCTCCGCACATCCGTCTTCCACCTTCAGGGTGAGGCCGTCGAAGGCGGGCCGGATGTCCTCCGGGAGGCGCCTGCACAGGTCGTCGTGCCGCACGCGGTGAGTGAGATGGGTGAGATAGGTCCTCCGGGCGCCGACCGCCCGCGCCGCGGCGACGGCTTCCTCGATGTTGAAATGGGTGGGATGGGGATCCCCGTACCACAGCGCGTTGAGCACCAGCAGATCCGCGCCCCTGAGCCCTTCCAGCGTCGCCCGCGGAAGTTGTTTGGCATCGGTCACATACCCGAGGCCCCCGACGCGGAAGCCGTAGGAGCGGACCCCGCCGTGGGGTACTCCGAGCGGGAGAAACACGCGGTCCAGGATGTCTACCGGCCGTCCCTCCCGGAAGGTGAAGACATCGAGTTCCGGGAGGAACACCCCGTCCGAGGCCCGGGGTCGCGCGTCGAAGATGTACGGAAAGCGGCGCCGCAGCTGGCGGGCGACCGACCGGTGCATCCAGGCGCTGATCCTCGCACCGTGGAGCGCCGTGAACACCCGCAGATCGTCGATGCCGTGGATGTGATCGGCGTGCGCGTGCGTGAACCACACCGCGTCCACGGAGGATACGTCCTCGCGGAGAAGCTGGAGTCTGAGCTCCGGGGGTGTGTCGACGAGCAGACGGCGGTTCCCGAAGCGAAGCAGGGCTCCGTGCCGCGTGCGCTTGTCGCGGGGATCGCTCGAGGTACAGGTGTCGCATCGACATCCGATGACCGGCACGCCGTAGGAGGTGCCGGTGCCCAGGAAGGTCAGCGAGAACGACATGGGGCTCCTAGAGCTGCTCCACGAGCATGGTGTTGGTCGACCCCCTCTCATGGAAGGGATATCCCGCGGTCACCACGACCGAATCTCCCGGCCTCCCGACTCCCGCGCGCACAACCGCTTCCTTGCCGTAGGCGGAGAGCGCGGAGTAGCTGACCGGCACGTCGGTGGCGAGCGTGGGCCACACGCCCCAGACAGGCGCGAGCTGGCGGAAGGTGCGCGGCTCGGTGCACACGGCGAAGATCGGGACCGGGGGGCGGTATGATGAGACCAGGCGCGCGGAGAAGCCGCTGCTGGTGATCACGATCAGCGCGGGAGCATCCAGCTGTCGCACGGCGTCCACCGTACAAGACGCGACCGCGTGTTCGCGGCGGGTCGCGCCCCCCCGCTGCCAGTTGTCGGGGCGCGGGAGGTAGCGCGGACCCTGGGCCAGCACGCCGGAACCCTCGATCTCGCGGATGATGCGCACCATCGCCCGCGCGGCGTGAAGCGGGTACTCTCCGACCGCGGTTTCGCCGGACAGCATCACGGCGTCGGTGCCGTCCAGCACCGCGTTGGCGACGTCGGAGGCTTCGGCGCGCGTCGGCCGCGGGCTCTGGATCATCGAATCGAGCATCTGGGTCGCGATGATGACCGGCCGGCCCGAGTAGTTGGCCAGCTGGACGATGCGCTTCTGTGCGAGCGGCACCTGCTCGAAGGGCACCTCCACCCCGAGGTCTCCGCGCGCGACCATGACCGCGTCCGTTGCCTTCACGATCTCCTCGATCGACGCCAGGGCGCGCACCAGTTCGACCTTGGCCACCACGAGCGCGCGGCCCGCGACCCTCTCCTTCAACTCCTCGATGTCCGCGCTTCCCCGGACGAACGACAGGCCCACGTATTCGACGCCGGCCTCCAGGGCAAAGTCGAGGTCGTCCAGATCCCGCTCGGTGAGCGAGGGAGTACTGAGGTTGGCGCCGGGCACGTTCATGCCCTTGAAGCTCTTCAGCTGGCCGCCGGTTTCCACCACGAAGCGGGCCTTGCCGCCCTCCTTGCCTACGCACCGCATCTCAAGCAGGCCATCGTCCAGAAGAACCCGGTCGCCGATCACCACGTCGTCGGCAAGGTGCCGGTAGGTCGTCGGGATCTCCCCGGCCTCTACCGTCTCCTCCGGGGCGATGACCACCTCCTGGCCCTCCGCCAGAAAGAGTGGCGACTCAAGCCTGCCCACGCGGATCTTGGGGCCCCCCAGGTCCACGAGAATCGATACCGGCGTGCCCGCCTCCTCGGCCGCGCGCCGGATCAGGGCTACCGCCTCCAGGTGATCCTCACGGAGGCCGTGGGACATGTTCAGGCGCGCCATGGTCATGCCCGAATCGACCAGATCGCGGACCACCCCGGCCGAAAACGTGGCCGGGCCCATCGTGCACACCAACTTGGTTCTCAGCATCGGATTCCCACTTCCCCCCGCTGTAGCACCGGCAGGCCGGCGCCCAATTAGCCGTTCTCGATGTATGGAGCGCCGTTATTCTAGTCTGGTTCGCCCGAAATCACAGTGACCGGTCCCCATCCGGGGTCCGCGCACGCCGCGGGGGCGTCCGGGCCCTCAGACCGCCGGGCTCTCGCGCAGGACCGGAAGATGGGCCACCTTTCGCGCCCATGAAGCTACACCACATCGCCGACGCGCATGCAGCACGCTCCGTGGCGGAGAAGCTGGATTCCCGCTCGCCGCTTGCCCTCGACTGCGAGGCGGCCGGCTATCACCGCTATTCCGACCGGCTCTGCCTTGTGCAGCTCTCCGCACCAGGGGATACCTGGCTCATCGATACCCTGGCCCTCGACGCAAGCGGGATGCTCAGGTCGCCGCTGGAAGATCCGGGTCGCGAGATCGTCATGCATGGAGCCAGCTTCGATCTGCGCCTGCTGTCGCGGGATCTGGGCATCCGGGTGCGGGGCATCTTCGACACGCAGGTAGCGGCCGCGCTGCTCGGGGAAGCCGCGCTGGGACTGTCCCCGCTGCTCGAACGCTTCCTTGGCGTGCGCCTGCCCAAGAAATACCAGCGGGCCGACTGGGCGATGCGGCCGCTTCCCGCGGAAATGCTCGAGTACGCCGCTGCCGACACGCGCTACCTGGCGACCCTCGCGGACATCCTGCGAGCCCGGCTGGAGGAAAGGGAGCGCCTCGCGTGGGCAAGCGAGGAGTTCCGCTGGCTCGAGCGAGCCGCCTCCAATCCGGAAGATCCCGACCCCGATCCGGCGACGAAACTGAAGAACGCGCGCCATCTGGCCCCGCGTGCGCTGCAGCGGCTGCGTGCGCTGTGGACCTGGAGGGACGAGGTCGCCCGCCGCAAGGACAGGGCGCCCTTCCGGGTGGCCGCCGATGATGTCCTGCTGAAGCTGGCCGAGGCCCCGCCCCGCTCGACCCGGGAACTCGCTCGCCGGCCCGGTGTGTCGCCCATCCTGGCCCGCGCCGACGGCGGGAGACTCTTCGAGCACCTGGATCGGGCGGAATCCATCCCGGAGGCGCGCATCGCCCCGGGGCGGAGACGCCGTGAAGGATCCCTCCCGCGGCTTGCGCCGGAAGGCGAAGAACGGGCCCGGGAGCTGCGCGCCGCCCGTGTCCGAAGGGCCCGCGAACTCGGACTGGACCCGGGTCTCCTGCTTCCCAACAAGACCATCGTGGAGATCGTGCGCGCCAATCCGGCTTCACCGGAGGAGCTCGCCCGGGTGCCCCAGGTGCGCGCCTGGCAAGTCGAGGTGCTCGGCCAGCTGGCCCTCGATATTCTGCGTGCCTGAGCATCCAGTCTGTGGGACCGCACTGGCGAAAAGCGCCTGATTTCGGCTATAATGATGGCTGACAATCGCAAGATTCCGGAGGCGCAGGTGCTTCCCAACGCTTGCTTCGTTCTGCCGGGGATGTGATGACGTCGGAACTACTCGAAAGAGACGATCTCTCCGTCTACGTGGTCGCCGGAGTACCCAAGAGCTTCAAGAAGAAACTCGCCAAATACCTGAGCGAGGAATCGTCCGGCGAGGGCAACCTCATGCTCCTCGACGAGAACATGACGGAATGGCTTCTGGCGCGTCTCAAGGGGAAGAGGCGTCGCAGCCACGAGCAGACTCCCGCATCGTCCGCTCTATGGCGCTGTTACCGGTCTCTCAGCGCAGCCAGATATCACTTGAGTGACCAGCCCCTGGAAGGGCGCATTCGGGAGATCCGGAGCGAGATCGAGCGGCTCTGGCGCATCACCAGCCCGATACACGACACGGACGAGGAAGAGGAATCCTCCTGAGGGCGAACGGCCGGGATCCGGCGTTCGCTATTCGCCCCGGGCCTCCAGTTCGCGCTTGTACTCGATGCAGTACCGGGCGTGCGGCAGTGCGTCCAGCCGCCGGAAGTTGATCGGCTTTCCCGTGGCCTGACAGCGACCGAAATTCTCCGGATCCGAGTAGAGTCGGCGAAGCGCGTCCTCGATCCGGTAGAGATAGCGGCCTTCCTTGGTTGCGAACAGCGCGGCCTTCTCGCGCTCCATCGCCTCGGTGCCCTGGTCCGCCATGTGGTCGGTGTAGGCGGCCAGATTGGAGTCGCCCGACTCCCGGTCCTCCTTCGCCATCCGGTCGAAGAGGCCCAGCGACCTCAGCGAGCGAGCACGCTCCTCCAGGAGGCGGCTCTGGATGTGGGCCAGTTGCTCCTTGGTGAGAATCGCCACGTTCTGTACCTTGGTAGACGGTTGTGCGGGCTGTCGCTACCGGGGTGCCGGCACCGGGGCGCCTTCGGCCGTGCGCGAGGAAATTACAATAATCCGACGGGGTTTCCAACGTGCCGCGCTTTCCTGACCCGGCCTCCGCCGCCGGTTGGGGCATCTCCCTCACACTTGGGCCTCAGGCTCTCCGTCCTCCAAACGACGAGTTCCGTGAACACGATCGACTGTAGACGCTGCGGCAAGGAATCGTCCTCAATGGAGAAGGCCCCATTCCGCACGGAGCTGGGCGAACGGCTGCTGCGCCGGATCTGCCGGCTTTGCTGGTCCGACTGGCTTCAGCACCAGACGCTGCTGATCAACCACTACGGGCTGGATCCACGCGAAGCCAGCTCGAGGAAGTTCCTCTACGAGCAGATCGAGCAGGTGCTGCTCGGCGACGGCGAGGCCGAGCAGGTGGACACGTCCCGGAAGGGCGAAATCGACTGGTGAGCGGGCGGGGGCTGCACGCCCGGCCTGACGCGCAACTCGACCCGGTTCAGGTCGAGAGGACCGCCTCCACCTGAGCCAGAGCCTCTTCGAGTTCCTCGCGCCCGATCACCAGGGGGGGCGCGAAGCGAATGACCTGCTGGTGCGTCTCCTTGGCCAGGATCCCCCTGTGCCACAGGGCTTCGCAGAAGGGCCGGGCCGGACCCGACGACTTCCGGATGACCAGGCCGATCATCAGCCCGCGGCCCCGCACTTCTTCGACGTGCGGCGAGTCGATGGCGCGCAGCCTCCGCATGAACCATTCGCCGAGCCGGGCGGAGCGCTCGATCAGCCCTTCCTCGACGATGACCTTCAGCGATGCGCGCGCGACCGCGGCCGCCAGCGGATTGCCGCCGAAAGTGGATCCGTGGTCGCCGGGCCGGAACACGTCCATGAACTCCGAGTCCGCGATCGCGGCCGAGACCGGGTAGACGCCGCCGCCGAGGGCCTTCCCGAGAATCAGCACGTCGGGGCGCACATCCTCCCAGTCGCAGCACAGGAGCCGTCCGGTGCGCCCCAGCCCGGTCTGGATCTCGTCCGCGACCAGCGCCACCCGGTGCCGCGAGCACAGGTCGCGGGCGGCGCGCAGGTAGCCGTCCGGCGGCACGATGACCCCTCCCTCGCCCTGGATGGGCTCGACCATGAAGCCCGCGGTGCGCTTGTTGATGGCGTCGCGCAGGGCGTCGATGTCCCCGTAGGGGATCCTGCGGAAGCCGGGCGTGAACGGGCCGAATCCCCTCCGGTACTCGAACTCGGAGGAAAAGCCCACGATGGTGGTCGTTCTGCCATGGAAGTTGTTGTCGCAGACGATGATCTCCGCCTTGTCGTCCGGGATGCCCTTCACCTGGTAGCCCCACTTGCGGACCGTCTTGATCGCGGTTTCGACGCCCTCCGCCCCGGTGTTCATGAGCAGCGCGCGCTCGAAGCCGGTGAGTTCGCACAGCTCGCGCAGGAAGGGGCCCATCTGGTCGTTGTGGAACGCGCGCGAGGTGAGCGTCAGGCGCTGCATCTGGCTCCGGGCGGCGCCGATGATGCGCGGATGCAGGTGCCCCTGGTTGAGGGCGGAGTAGGCGCTCAGCATGTCGAGATAGCGACGCCCCTCCACATCCCAGACCCAGACGCCCTCGCCCCGTTCGATCACGACCGGGAGCGGATGGTAGTTGTGGGCGCCGAAGCGGTCGGCTTCATCGAGGTAGGATGACGTGATCGCCTGCGTTGCGGTGTCTTGCATGGTGTCGGCCTCCCGACGCGGATCCCGCGGGGGTCGCGTCAGCTTGTCGATGCGGCGCCGCCCCGAAAGGTCACGGGCGGAAACGGGTTTTCGTTGACGCTGAGCTGAAATACGTCGGGGCGGGCATAGTGGCCCACCACGTCGAAGTCGAACTTCCCGCGCGTGACCGCGTCGGGATCGAGGCGGGCGAAAAGAATCCCTTCCTGGTCCCAGAGGGGTCCCGCCAGGCACGCCCCCGACGGCGAATAGATCGCGCTTCCGCCGGCGCACAGGCGTTCCGGCCAGCCCTCCAGTTCACCGGCGATCTCCAGGTCGGCCGGGTACTGGGCGCGGGTGGCGTACTGGTTGCAGCCGAGGACGAAGCATCGTCCCTCGAGGGCGATGTGCCGGAGCGTGGCCTGCCAGCGCTCGCGCCCGTCGGCGGTCGGGGCGAGGTAGATCTCAACGCCCTTCGCGTACATCGCGGTGCGGGCCAGCGGCATGTAGTTCTCCCAGCAGATGAGGCCGCCGACCCGGCCGAGGGGCGTGTCCACAACCGTCAGCGTGCTGCCGTCGCCCTCACCCCAGATGAAGCGTTCGGCCGCTGTGGGCTTGAGCTTTCGATGCTTGCCCAGGAGCGCGCCGTCGGGACCGAAGTAGAGAAGCGTGCAGAAGAGCGTGCCTCCGCTGTAGTCGGCATCCCGCTCCACGACCCCGACGGCCAGGTAGACCCGGTGAGCCGCGGCGGCTTCGCCGATGCGATCGGTGGCCGGCCCGGGGACTTCGACCGCCCCCTTCAGGTATCGGTCCCATGTCCTGCGGCCCGCCGGCGAGCGGCCGCCCACCGACGTGCCGAACGCCAGGCCCCAGGGATACCCGCCGACATAGGCTTCAGGGAAGAGAACCAGCTGGGCTCCCTGCGCGGCGGCTTCGGCGGTGAGCGCGTGCACCTTCCCGATCGCCGCCTCCAGGTCGAAGGGGACCCCGGCCCCCTGTACCACCGCGACCCCGATGCCCTCGTTGTCGTTCATCCAGGTTCTGGTCCAGTGCTCTGGTTCGGGAACTCCGGAGACGTCTTCCGCACGGTCACGCTTCTCGCCGGTGGATTCCGTCTCCCTGCGTGGAATAATGCATCAAGCATATGCTTCGCGCGACAGGGCCCGCCATCGCGTCAGCCTCCTCGATACGCGATCTCCGCAACCACCTCGCCCACGACCTCCAGCGTTGCCGGGCTCACGTTGGCGGCGACGTCGTTGGGCGTGTGCCAGAGCGAGTTCCCCGGCCCGTACTCGAAGTCGATGATGTTCACGGTGGGGATGCCGGCTTCGTTCAGCGGCACGTGGTCGTCCTGGATGGGAGGACGCACCGTCATGGGGAAGAGGCGCCCGTATCCCAGGTCGCGCGCAATCCCCCAGACGCGCTGCACCACGCGGGGGGCGTAGCGGGAGGAATACCCTTCCACGGGGAAGCCGGGATCGCGGTCCCCGACCATGTCGAGGAGGACCGCATAGCGGGGCTGGCCGCCCAGGGGCTGCTCGGCATAGCGCTCGGAGCCGATGAACATGTCCGCCGTGGTCGGGCCGTAGTCCTCGCCGTCCACCATGAGCAGATCGATGCCGACCGGCGGCGGCTGGACGGAAAAGAGTTCGCCCAGCGCCATGAGCACGGCCACGCCGGAGGCGCCGTCGTTGGCGCCCGGGACGGGGGTGTCGCGGTCCTCCGGATTGGTGCTCTGGTCGGAGATGGGCCGGGTGTCCCAGTGGGCCAGGAACAGGAGCCGGTCAGGGTTGGCGGCGTTGAAGCGGGCCAGGACGTTGGCCAGCGGCAGGGTGTCTCCGGTGGTGGTGGTGTACCGGAAGCGGTCGACGATGACCGTGTCGGCGTGCGCCGCCAGCTGCCCGGCCATCCACTCCAGCTGTGCCGCGTGGCCGGGCGTGCCGGGCACCCGGGGCCCGAACGCGAGCTGGGCTTCGATCAGTTCGAAGGCACGCGCGCCCGGGAAGGCCGGGCGTTCGACGCGCTCGGCAGGCTCGCTACCCGGCTCCCCTCCGCACGCCAGCGTCGCCGCGAGCAGAAACGCCGAGTACCCGACAACGCGTTTCATCCCGGCATCCCGGAAGCGGGGTCAACTGCACTCGCTGAAGCCGCACACATGGCACTTCACGCACCCCTCCTCGAAGGAGAGCTGGCCGGTGCCGCAGTCCGGACAAGTGCCCAGATAGCCCAACCCGGAGGAACCGCCACCCGATGGCGCACGGCTGGGGGCGGACGCACCCGCGGCCGAGGTCACCGGAGCGGTGAGGATGAGTTCCTCCTGGATGCCGTCCTTTTCCTGGAGGTAGTACTCGATCGCCTGGCCGATGGCGTCGGGGGCGGAAAGGACCTTGCGCAGCCCGAACCCGACCGCGCGATCGCAGGAGATGCCGCGAAGCTGATCGCGGACCGCGGTGATGGGGATTCCCGACCGCAGCGCGAGGGAGATCAGCCGCCCGATCGCCTCCGCATCGGCCATGGCGGCGCCGCCGGCTTTGCCCAGCGTACAGAAGACCTCGAAGGGTCGGCCGGTCTCGTCTTCGTTGATGGTGACGTAGAGATCGCCGAGCGGGCAGTCCATCTTCACGGTGCGTCCCTTCAGCAGCGCGGGACGCTTGCGCTTGTGGCGGCCCGCGCCGGCGAGGCGGTCGCGGTCGCTTTCGCGCTGCCGGTACTTTTCGATCTCGCCGCGCAGCCGGTGACACTCCTCGCGCGCATCCGCGAGCTTCTGCTCGATCTCGCCGGCCGATGGCGCCTTCTCGCCGGTTGTTTCCGGCTTTTGCTCGGTCTTGCCGGTCGAGAGCACCTGCATGGGGCGGGACCCGTCGCGGTACACGGTCACGCCCTTGCACCCCAGGGAGAAGGCCAGCTCGTAGATCTCGCGGACATCCTCCGGCGTCGCCTCGTGGGGGAAGTTGGTGGTCTTGGAAATGGCGGCGTCGGTGTACTTCTGGAAGGCGGCCTGCATGCGCACATGCCACTCCGGGGTGATGTCGTGCGCGGTCACGAACACCCGCTGCACCTTCGCGGGCACCTCGTCGTGGTGGATGTGGCCGCTCTCCGCGACCCGCTCCATGAGTTCCTTCGAATACCAGCCGCCCTCCTTTGCGACGCGCACGAAGTCCTCGTTGACGTCCGGCATCAACACGCCGGCCTGGTTGCGCATGAACGCCACCGCAAACAGGGGCTCGATGCCGCCCGAGCAGCCGGCGAAGATCGAGATGGTGCCCGTCGGGGCGACCGTGTCGAGATTGCAGTTGCGCAGCGGACGCATCGGGCGAATGCGGCTCCCGTCGGGACGGCGGGCGCAGCTTTCCTCCGGACCCCAGATGGACTGCGCCCAGGCCGGGAACACGCCCCGGCTTTCCGCCAGCTTCGCGGACGCGACCTTGGCTTCCTCGTCGATGAAGCGCATGACGGCCTCGGCGACCGCCACGGCGGCGTCGGAGTTGTACGGGATTCCCAGCCGCACCAGCATGTCCGCCCAGCCCATCACACCAAGCCCGATGCGCCGGATGTTCTCGGCCAGTTCGGTGATCTGGGGCAGCGGATAGCGGTTGGCGTCGATCACGTTGTCCAGGAAGTGCACCGACAGGTGGACGACCCGGCGGAGCCCGTCCCAGTCGATTGCATCCTGCGGATCCACGCTCCACGAGAACCCTTTGCGCACGAACGGGCCGAGGTTGAGGCTCCCCAGGTTGCACACGTCGTACGGCAGGAGCGGCTGTTCTCCGCACGGATTGGTGGCCTCGTATTCGCCCAGCTTCGGCACCGGGTTGAATTCGTTGGCCCGGTCGATGAAGAAGACGCCCGGCTCGCCGGTCTTCCACGCGCCCTGCACGATCATGTCGAAGATCTCGGTCGAGTTCTCGCGGCCTACGACATCGCCGGTGCGCGGGCTGACGAGGTCGTAGTCCTCGCCCTTCGCCACCGCCTGCATGAAGGCGTCGGTGATGGCGACCGAAATGTTGAAGTTGGTGATCTGGGAGGTGTCGTCCTTGCAGGTGATGAAGGAGCGGATGTCGGGATGGTCGACCCGCAGGATGCCCATGTTGGCGCCCCGGCGCGTGCCCCCCTGCTTCACGACCTCGGTGGAGGAGTCGTAGAGGCGCATGAAGGACACCGGGCCCGAAGCCACCCCCATGGTGGAGCGCACCGTGTCGCCCTCGGTGCGAAGCCGGGAGAAGGAAAACCCCGTGCCCCCCCCGGACTGGTGGACCAGCGCCATGCTCTTGAGGGTGTCGTAAATGCCGCACTCGCCGTTGGAGAGGGCATCGTCGACGGGAAGCACGAAGCACGCGGAGAGCTGCCCGAGCGGCCGCCCCGCGTTCATCAGCGTGGGGGAGTTGGGCTCGAACGTGCCCGTCGCCATGAGGTCGTAGAACTGGCGCGCGACCTCGTCGATCGCCGC
Source organism: Gammaproteobacteria bacterium (assembly GCA_028819075.1). Taxonomy (NCBI): domain Bacteria; kingdom Pseudomonadati; phylum Pseudomonadota; class Gammaproteobacteria; species Gammaproteobacteria bacterium. The sequence continues at coordinate 109,135 of JAPPMM010000017.1, read as the reverse complement.
ATCCGTTGCGCCATGGCGGCGGTCTTCCTCCGCGATCACGCGCGCGACCCGCCAGAACATGGTCTCGGGCTCTTCGACAGGCTCGCCTTCTTCGTTTTTCTTGAGATAGCGGAGCCCGAGAACGATGCGCGCGTTGTCGGAAAGCGTCGCGCGCGGGAGGTCTGCGGGCGGCACGTCGTGCGCCGGCGGAGCGTCTGGAGATGCGGGTCGTTGGGCGGACATGCTGTTTTCCGTTTGCTGTTTTGCCGAGAGATGTGGAAAAATGAGTGGAAACAGCCCCCACCTCCGTGCAAAACAAACGGAAAGCACGCCAGCCAAGGTGTGGGCTTGTTGAAACTGCTCGACACCACATCTTGTGGGTCGATGTCTCCGGGGCACCGTATGTCGCGGTGCGACCTACACCATAGGTGCCCCGGTTGCGCGCCGCAAGTCTCTTCTAGAACGCCGATCCCAGACGGAGGTAGAGCCGCCCCGCGCGCAGGCGGAACCCTGCCCCGGGCGGATCGTCTACACCCCTGAGCGGAAACGCCAAACCGGCCCGCACGTCGGTGGAGAGCGTCCAGAAGGGCAGCGTGTTCACCGTCACCTCCAGGCCGAAGGAGGCGAGGGCGGCGCGCTTCGGGCTCGCGGTGGGATCCCGCTCGCCTTCCGGGCCCCAGGCGTTGCCTGCGTCGGCAAACAGGCTTGCGCCGGCCCGGTCGAAGTACAGGGGCCAGGCCCCGAGGCCCCGGCGAATGATGGAGAGCGGAAGCCGGTACTCGGCGGATGCCGACCAGGCGATGCGCCCGCGCCGGGAAGCGGCGGAATAGCCTCGCACGGGAAACAGGAGCGGCGAGCCCCCGAAGAGACCGAAGCCGGTGAGCCGCTCGCGCGTGCCCGCGGCGTTGCCCACCTCGAAGTGAAAGCCGTCGGCGCCCGGTCCGCGCGCGATCCCGCCGCTCGCCCGCAGGGCGAACACCTGCTGGGCGAATCCGACGTTGCCGAGCGCACGGTAGAGCGAAAGGCGGCCGGTGACCTCCTCGAACCCCCTGTCGGCCGCGCGGTCTCCGGCGAGTTCCTCGGGGAGATCGAGCACGCGCGAGACCCGGCCCCGAACGGCTCCCGAGACGCCGTCTGCCAGGGTCATGGACATGGCGTGCGAGCGAGCGGTGTTGAACCCCAGCGTTGCGGCTACCTCCCCGACGCGCCGCGTGGGACGGTTGAGCCGGAAGAGGGTGGAGGGTTCCAGCGTCGCGTCCAGGAGCTCGGAGGACACCCAGTTGTGGCTGGCCTCCAGGGTGAGGCCGATGCGGTTGCGAAAGCGGGCACGCTGAAGGTCCAGGCTCACCTGCACGCGTCGTTCCCGGTCCACCACGTAGAGAGTGTCCACGTCCCCGTTCTGGCGCTCTCCCAGGGTGAGACCCGCGGGATCGTAGAGCTGGCCCAGCGAGAAGGTCACCACCGGGTTCCCCAACCCTCGGGCGGTGTAGCCGAAGCGGCCCTCCCCGCGACGCTTCTCGGGAATCAGGCGGCCCCAGGCCCGGAAGGCGTGCCGGTCGACCAGATCCCGGCCGGAGGTCGAGAATCCGAAGCCCGGGCCGATGACATCGCGCTCCCGGATCCTTCGAGGCGCGGAGTAGAGCGGCTGCCAGTAGGTCGGGAGGAGCGAGCGGAAGGCCCGGTACGGCCTGCTCTCGGCCTCGATCGCGGCCTGAAAGCGGTCCGGGGAACGATCCGCGCCCAGCAGGAAGCGGGGGTCGTCCGCGAAGGGTTCGAACCACTCGCCCGGAGCGTAGGGGATGCGCTCGATGTCCCAGCCGTCGTGGTGGTAGGCGGAGTAGTAGATCCACTCGCCCTCCGGATCGATGGCCGGATGGGCGGCCCCGGTGAGCATGTTGGTAACCTGGCGCACCGGCCCGGCCCGTCCGTCCCCGTCGATGGAAGCCGCGAAGAGATTGGGGATGCCGGTGCGGTCGGAAGACCACAGCAGGGTGCGCCCGTCGGGGGACCAGGCAGGACTCGCGTCGACGGCGCGGTCGTCGGTCACTCTTGCGATCAGCGCGCCGGCGGCATCGAGGATCACGACATCGAAGCGGCCGCCGGTACGCCACTGCGATACGGCGATCCGGGACCCGTCCGGCGACCAGCGCGGAAAGCCCCAGTGGACGGCGGGAGCCGCCTCGGTCAACGCCGTGATGTCCCCGGTGGCCAGGTCCACCAGAACCAGCCGGTTGGTGCCCTCTCCCTCCTGCACCGCCACGACGTGTTCGCCGTCCGGATGCACGTCCGGGAAGGCGAGCCGGCCGCCGCTGGTGATGCGGGTGACGTGGCCGTCCGCATCGACCCGGTAGAGATCGTTGTAGAGGCGGTAGCGGTCCGCCAGCTCGAACTGGGCGAAGACCATCCCGCCGTCGGGCGTCCACGAGAAGCTGGACAGGCCGTTGGTGCGGGTGAACCGGCGCCCTGCGCCACCATCCAGGTCGAGCAGGCGCAGATGCGCATCGGAGCGCCCGTCCGAGAGCGCGAAGGCGAGGCGCCGGCCGGCCGGAGACACCTGCGGGTAGAGGGCCTGGCGCGCCCCGCGGGTGAGCGCTTCGCCGGTGGTGACCGGCTGCAGTGCGGCGAGGGAGCCGGCGAGGCCGCTGTACCTGAAGGAGAGCGACGCGCGCCACTCGTCCCACGCCTGAGAGAACGAGATGCCGAAGGCCGAACGCGCCGCGGCGTCGATCCGATAGGGAACCAACTGGCCCGCCACCTCTTCCACGAGCTGCCGCATGCCCGTGGTGTCGGTGCGTTCCATCAGATAGTGGAAGAACTCGGAGCCGTAGACGTAAGGGCGAAGTCCAGCCGGCCACACGGGGCTCCTGCCGGAGACCACGGACAGCGACTCGAGGTCCTCCTCGAGAACGCCGGTGCGCAGCACCATGTCCTGCCAGGTGCCGTGGACACGGCCGGCGTCCGTCAGCGTCGACTCGTAGTAGGTGGCGATCCCTTCGGTGAGCCAGGTGGGCGTGGCGCGTCCGGGAAAGAAGGGCCAGGTGGCGGGGTAGCGGCCCAGGACCGCGCGCAGGATGCCGCCCAGACCGCCCGCGGGATCCAGGTGGAAGATGTGCACCAGCTCGTGCGTGACCACCAGCTCGATCCACTCGTCGAAATAGTTGAGGGATCCCGCGTCCGCGGGCGGGCGGGCAAAGAGCGTGATGCGGTTGCCGGGGACCACGTTGGCGAACCCGTTGGAGTAGTCGGCGTGGTCGGTGAGCACGATGTCGATGGCGCCCGGCGGTGGCGCGCTGAAGGATGAAGCCAGTTGCCCGTAGGCGCGCTCCGCCCGGTCGGCGAGGCGCGTCGCCAGGGGATGGAGGGCTTCGGGAAAGGTGATCCGGAAATGCTCGGTGTCGAGCGTGCGCCAGTCCTCGTCGGGGGGCACCTGGCCGTAGGCGGGGACGGTGGCCGAGAGCGCGCCCGCGAGGAGCATCGGCAGGAGCAGCAGCCTTGTCAGGGGGCTGCCGCGCCCGTCAATGTTGTCGGGGCCAAAGCAGACGAGGGTTGTCATCAAATCATGCAGACCAGGGCAAGTATCTGGTACCGGCTGGGCTACGCATGGGAGACCGCGCGCCTGGGCCAGGCGGCCGGGAGCGGCGGGGCATCCGGCCGGCGCCGTCCGCCCCTCCGGTCCGGAAATGGGAGCGCGCCCTCCGCCACACGCAAGATCGCCCCTTCGCTCCTCTGGAGAAACCTGCTCGACCAGGCCGGCGGGCTGGCCCGGCGGGTCGTGGTCGCGCGGGCCGATCGCTCGTCGCCACGTGAGGACTTTCCGCGCGCGGCTCTGGCGGGTGCTGGAGCGGCGCTCGCAGCGCGCTCGCTCGCAAGGCTGCTCGCTCCCGATGCGTCATCCGGGGATGAGGCCGGGCTTGGGCTCGAGTTGGCGCAGGGCGCGGTCGAGGGGTTGGCCCTGGCGGTCCTGAGCCGCCATCTGCCCGCTGGCCGCCTGGTGCAGATCGGGTTGTGCAGCGTGGCGAGGCATGCCGCGGCTACCCGGGGAGGGCTCCCGCGCGTCATCCGTCCCATCGCACCGGGGACGATCCGCACCCTCTCCGCCCTGGCCCCCGAGCGCGGCCGCAATGGCGGATTGCTCGAACACGCGGCGTTCGCGACCGCGTTCGTGCTGCTCTACCGGCGCGGAACTCCCGGATCCGCCTAGCAGACGAAGCGCTGCGAGCACGCGGTGCCTTCACGCTCCACCGGGCGTGAGGGACCCCAGAACCCGGCGCCCCGAAGCCCCCGTGGAGGCTGGCGAATTGGCCGGCAGACCCCGCAGGTGCGCCCACGCCAGCACCGCGAAGCAGGCGGCTTCGCGCGCTTCCGGGTCGAGACCCAGCACGGACAGGTCGCGCACCGGGACCGGGGCGAGCCGGTCGGAGATCATCGCCGCCAGGACCGGGTTCAGCGCGCCGCCGCCCGCCAGCAGGACCTCGCTCACGCCCCGGGGAAGCACCCAGCAGCGACAGGCTTCCGCGACGGAGGCGGCGGTGAAGGCCGTAAGCGTTGCGACCAGGCAGGCCCAGTCGCGGCTGGTACGCGGCGCCCGGCGTTCCACCAGCCCTTGGACGAACGCGCTGCCGAACACTTCGCGGCCGGTCGACTTTGGCGGCGGGCGATGCAGGAACGGGTGCTGCAGAAGCTGTTGCAGCAGGCCTTCATCGACCTCGCCGGCCGCCGCGAGCTCACCGTCGGCGTCGAACGTCCGACGGCCATCCGTGGCGAGTTCCGCGGCGGTGTCGATGAGCGCGACCCCGGGGCCCGTATCGAAGGCCAGGACGGGTTCGCCTTCCGAAGCCGCCGGCAGCCAGGTGACGTTGGCCATCCCTCCGAGGTTCTGGAGGGCACGCGGCCGGTCTGGTGCGGAGAAGAGCAGGCGGTCCGGCCAGGGAACGAGGGGCGCGCCGTGCCCGCCAGCCGCCACGTCGCGGGTCCGGAAGTCGCTCACCACCGGTATGCCGGTGATCTCCGCGATGGTCGCGGGATCGCCCAGCTGGAGGGTGGCGCCGCGGCCGTCCCCGGACGGTGGATCGTGCCACACCGTCTGTCCGTGCGAACCGATCGCCGCGACCGATCCCGGATCCACCCCGGCGCGCGCGCACCCGGCGAGGGCACAGCGCGCGAAGCGCTCACCCAGGACCGCGTGCAGGCGGGCCAGATCGGCCGGCCCGCCCCCCTCGATCGCGCGGCGGATCGAGTCCCGCTCCTCCGGCAGGTAGCTCTCGCTGTGGAATCCCAGCAATCGCCACGAGAACGTTGCCGGGGTGGTCCCGCCCACCTCCAGCAGGGCGGCGTCGACACCGTCGAGCGACGTACCCGACATCATTCCGAGAACCTTCATGGCCCGGGCGTCACGTGGAAAAGGGCGGTCCGCCGCGCGTCCGGCCGCACCCGTTTCGGGATGCCGCCGCGGTCATCCGGCGGCACCGGGGACATCCGCCACCCGGCCCCTGCTCTCCTCGAGCAGGACGCGCGCCGCCTCCGCGTCGATCCCGCGGCGAGCCATCACGATGGCCGTCTTGACGTGGCCGCCGGCCTCCTGCAGCAGGGCTCGGGCGAGCTCCCGCTCCAGCCCAAGGGTCGACATCACGATGCGCTCACCCCGGTCCTGGAGCTTCCGGCAGGTGACCTGCAGATCGACCATGAGGTTGCCGTACACCTTGCCCATCAGGACCATGGCGCCGGTGGTGATGGTGTTCAGGACCAGCTTGGTAGCCGTGCCCGCCTTCATGCGCGTCGAGCCCGTGATCACCTCGGGACCGACCAGGGGGGCGATGACGACATCGTGGGCGGCGAGGAGCTCGGCGGACGGAGGCGTGCAAAGCAGAAAGCCGGTGCGGGCGCCCCGCTCACGGGCTTGCCGCAATGCCCCGTGCACGAAGGGCGTGGTGCCTGAGGTGGCGATGCCGAGCACGAAATCGTCGGCGCCCACCGAGAGGCGGTCCATCTCGCGGGCGCCGTCGCGCGGGTCGTCCTCGGCTCCCTCGCGCGCCCGCACCAGCGCGTCGTAGCCCCCCGCGATCACGCCGACCACCATCGACGGGTCGGTCCGGTAGGTCGGGGGCATCTCCGCCGCGTCGAGCACCCCCAGCCGGCCGGACGTGCCCGCGCCCACGTAGATCAGCCGGCCGCCGCGGCAGAACGCGTCGCGCGCCAGCTCCATTGCGCGGGCGATGCCGGCAGCCTCCTCCCCGACGGCCGCGGCCACGGTGCGGTCCTCGTCATTGATGAGCGCAACGATCTCGGCCGGCGACAGCCGGTCGACGCCACGCGAGCGTGGATTGCGCTGTTCGGTCAGACGATCATCGAGCATGCTGCGCGTCCGGACCCGGGACAGACGTGACTCCTCTCCGACTCAACCACGCAAAGCTAGCAGCCCGTGGATGAATCCGCGCGAGAACCCGGAGCGGCGAGACGCCGGGCTGGCGCGGTGCCTCGAACGTCCAGCGATCCCGAGATCGCAAGCGGTGTAGCACGACCGGCGGATCCTCTTCATCATTCGGGCAATGGACCCGGCCCTAACGGAGGCGGCATGCCACGTCGGAGACCACGCGTCTGGACAGCGGGCCTTTGCGCGATCCTCGTAACCGTCTGCTCGGACGATCCGGCGACCACGGCCCCGCCGACCATCCCTCCCCCTGCCCCTCCCCCGCTGGAGCCCTATGCGGCCGAGCGCGCGGCGCTCATGGCCCTCTACAACGCGACGGACGGGACGCACTGGCATCGGCAGAGGAACTGGACCACCGCCGGGAGCATCCGGGACTGGCAGGGGGTGTCCACCAACTCGTCCGGCTTCGTCACCGAACTGTTGCTTCGGGACAACAACCTGTCCGGCGCGCTCCCGCCCGAACTCCGGAATCTGACCCAACTGAGACAACTGGATCTCGAGGACAACGAGTTGACCGGTTCGATCCCGCCGCAACTCGGAGATCTGCCCCAACTGAGACGTCTGGTTCTGGGCACCAACGAACTGACGGGCACGATCCCGGCCGAGTTGGGCAGGCTGAGCCAACTGACCATGCTCGATCTGGGCAACAACAGCCTGAACGGGACGATCCCTTCCGAACTCGGATCGCTGCCGCGCCTCGATTCCCTACTGGTTCACCGCAACGAACTGACCGGCCCCATACCCGTCGAGCTCGGCAACCTGGCCTCGCTGCGGAGGCTGCTGCTGGCGTTGAATCAGTTAACGGGTCCCGTGCCGCCGGAACTGGGCAACCTGGCGAATCTCACCTACATGAGCCTGAGCCGTAACCAGTTGACGGGCACGATCCCGCCCGAGCTGGCGAAGCTGAGCTCGATCCGGATTCTGTCGGTTTCGCGCAACAGCCTCACGGGGACGATTCCGCCCGAGCTGGGCAATCTGGCCACCCTGGAAGGACTCTATCTCTACCAGAACCAGCTCACCGGCCCCATCCCCGTCTCGCTGGGCAACCTGTCGGAACTGGAGACGCTCTGGATTCACGACAACGGCCTGACGGGCCCGTTGATCGAGGAGCTTGCCGACCTCGCGGCGCTCGAGGATCTGCGAGCCGCGGACAACGAGTTGAGCGGCGCGCTGCCGCGCAATCTGGGCAGACCCCGGGCCTTCGCCCGAGTCGAGCTCGAAGGAAACGAAGGCCTGACCGGTCTGCTGCCGCGGAGCATGATCGGCCTCGAGTTCCTGCAGGTGCTGTCCTACGGGGACACCGACCTGTGCGCCCAGATCGATGACGAGTTCCAGGAGTGGCTGCGGAAGATACCGGACGGCAGCCGGGCGGATTGCGATGTCGCGCAGGTCGAACGACTCGCTCTCACCGACCTGCACGACGTGACCGGGGGATCATCCTGGCCGAACCGGGCGGCATGGGGGACGGATGCTCCCCTGGGAGACTGGCATGGCGTGTCCACGGAAGACGGACGTGTCGTTGAAGTTGCCCTGCCCGCCAACGCCCTGTCCGGTCCGCTCCCCGCGGAGATCGCCAACCTCGGCGAACTGAGGGTGTTGGACCTGGCCGAAAACGACCTGTTCGGCGCGTTCCCGGGCTCCTTCGCCGGTTTGCACGAACTCGCGGAATTGCGCCTGGGCCGGAATCCGGGGCTGGAGGGCGCCCTGCCGTTCGCGCTTCGGGGGTTGGAACGGGTTCGCGTGCTGCTACACGACGACACCGGCCTGTGCGCCTCTCCCGCGCCGGACTTCCAGGCGTGGTACGGGGCGATCGAGCAGACCGCCGGCGCGGTCTGCGACAATCCGGATCAGGTCACGGTATCCCTGCCCATGGTCTATCTCACCCAGTCGGTGCAGGCCCCGTCCGGGAGCGTGCGTCTGGTGGCCGACCGCAACGCGCTTCTGAGGGCGTTCGTCACGGCCGAGGAGCCGCGCGGGTTCTTCGAGCCCGAGGTCGTCGCGGTCTTCACGGATCCGCAAGGGGACGAGGTCCACCGCGCGGTCATGACCCGCGACGCCAACCAGATCCCGGCGCAAGCGGACGAGGGCGATCTCGGACTCTCGTACAACGCGGTGATCCCCGCCGAGGCAGTCATCCCGGGCGTCGAGATGGTCGTCGAGGTCGATCCGGAGGAAACCCTGCCCCTCACCGCCGAAAGCGAAGCCCGATTCCCGGACGAGGGATCCGACTCGCTGAACGTGGTGGAGGTGCCTCCGATGCAGCTCACGCTGGTTCCGGTCATCGCGGCCGCGGAGCCCGACACGTCGGTTCTGGCGTGGGTCCGCGGCATCTCCGCCGACAGTCCCGAGGTGGGACTGCTGAGACACGCGTTCCCGTTCGCCGAGTTCGACGTCAGGCCGCACGAGGCCTATCACACCTCGCTGGATCTCACCACCTCGGCCGGGCAGGTGTCGCTGTTCGGGGAACTCGAGGCGCTGCGGGCATCGGAAGGCGGCACGGGCTACTACTACGGGGTCACCGCCAACCTGGGATCCATCGCCGGTCGGGGGCAGCTCCCCGGCTGGGTGAGCGTCGGCGTGCCGAGATCGACCACGCTGGCGCACGAAGTAGGCCACAATCTCTCGCTCAGGCACGCGCCTTGCGGCGATCCCAGCGGCGTCGATCCGAACTTCCCCTACCCGGACGGAAGCATCGGCGTGTGGGGGTACGACTTCCGCAACGGATCGATGGTGCCTCCCGACCGCGGCCAGGACATCATGACCTACTGCCGCACGTTGCCGTGGCTCAGCGACTACTACTTCGAGAAAGTGATCGACCATCGCGGGCGACTGGCGGCGGACACCGCGAGCGCAGGGCTGGCCGCGGCAGGCCCCGCCTCCGACATGCTCGTGCTCCGGGGTGGCATGGTGGATGGAGAGCTGTGGATCGATCCGACGTTCTCGATGCGCGCGGCGGCAAGGCCGCCCGATGCGCGGGGCCCATACCACATTCGCGGGACCGACGACGACGGCGAGACGCTGTTCTCCCTGGACTTCACGCCCACCGGGGATGGGCACGGCGGCAGGCACTTCTTCTTCACGGTGCCGATCGGGGCCGATTGGGAGGACGCGCTCGAACGCATCACCCTGACCGGGCCGGAAGGCGAGGCGTACGTGGACCAGGCCGACGAGCGCCGGATCACCGTGGTCTCCGAGCCCGGAACGGGACGCCTGCGCGCGATTCTGCGGGACTGGGAAGGGGCGCTGCCGGACGCGCTCAGGGACAAGGCCGACCTGGAAGTCAGCATGACGCGCGGGCTCAGGGAAGCGGTGCGGCTGCGGAGGTGACCCTCACGGAGGCGGCATGACTCGTCGAGGATCGCGCGTCTGGGCAGTGGGCTTCTGCACGCTCCTGCTCTCCGCCTGCTCGGACGAAGACCCGGCAATCACAGCCCTGCGCGAGGTTGAGCAGACCGATACCCCCGATCGGGCCACGCTCATCGGCTTGTACGGCGCGACCGGGGGGCCGAACTGGCACGACAGGACGAACTGGCACACCCCGGAGAGCATCAGGAACTGGAGGGGGGTATCGACCAACTCGGCCGGCTTCGTCACCGCGCTGTCGCTGTCGGGCAACAACCTCTCGGGAACCCTCCCACCCGAGCTCGGGGACCTGGCGCACCTGCGACGGCTGACTCTTTACGGCAACCAGTTGACGGGCCCGATCCCGGCGGAGTTGGGGAGGTTGAGCGAGCTCACCAGGCTCGATCTGAGACACAACAGGTTGAACGGGACGATTCCGGTCGAACTCGGGGCACTGTCGCGCCTCGACACCCTGCTGCTCTCGAATAACCGGCTTTCCGGCTCGATTCCGGGTGAGTTGGGGAATCTGCGTTCTCTTCGAAGGCTGCGCCTGGGGTTCAATCAGCTTTCGGGTGCCCTGCCGCCGGAACTTGGCAACCTCGGCAGCCTCGTGCGTCTGACCGTCAGCCGTAACGAATTGACTGGCCCGATTCCGCCGGAAATGGGGAACCTGTGGGCGATTCAGATCCTGTCGGCGTCGCGGAACAACCTCACGGGTGCGATTCCGGCCGAACTGGGAAACCTGGCCGCACTGAAAGGGCTGTATCTCTACGAGAACCAGCTCACCGGTGAAATCCCCGCCTCGCTGGGGAATCTGTCGAACCTGGAAACGCTCTGGATTCATGAAAACGAGCTCTCCGGAGCTCTGCCCGAGGAACTCGGCAACCTTTCGGCGCTTCACGACCTGCATGCGGCAAACAACGGGTTGAGCGGCGAGTTGCCCCGCAGTCTGGGCAACCTCCAGGTCCTGGCGCGACTCGATCTCCAGGGCAACGCGTTGAGCGGGCAGCTCCCGTTCGCCATTGGCGGCATGCGCTCGCTTAACGGGCTTTGGCTGCAGGGGAACCATGACCTTGCTGGCCTGCTCCCGCGAAGCATGCTCAAGCTGAAGTCCATGCGGGGTTTGTCGTACGCGGGCACCGATCTCTGCGCCCAGATCGACGAGGAGTTCCAGGCGTGGCTGCGCGCGATACCGGATGGCGACAGGTCGGGTTGTGATGTCGCGCGGGTCGAACGACTTGCGCTCATCGGCTTCCACGACATGACCGGCGGCCCGTCCTGGACGAACCGCGGGGCATGGGCGACGGAGGCTCCCCTTGAGGACTGGCATGGCGTGGCCACCGAGGAGGGACGCGTCGTGGAGGTGGCGCTGCCCGCCAACGGCCTGTCCGGTGCCATCCCCGCGGAGATTGCGAACCTTACCGAGCTCACGGCGGTCGACCTGGCCGAAAACGACCTGTCCGGTGCGGTTCCGAGCGCCATCGGTGGGTTGCGGGAACTCGCCGAGTTGCGGCTGGGCCGGAATCCGAGGCTCGAGGGCGCGCTGCCGTTCGCTCTTCGGCAGTTGGAACGGGTTCGCACGCTTCTACACGATGACACCGGCCTGTGCGCGTCCCCCGCGCCGGACTTTCAGGCATGGTACACCGCGATCGAGCAGACGGCGGGCACGATCTGCGACAACCCGGATGAGGTCACGGTGGCCCTGCCAACGGTCTACCTCATTCAGTCGGTCCAGACTCCGCCGGGGACCGTGCGTCTGGTCGCCAACCGGGACGCCTTGCTGAGGGCATTCGTGACGGCTGATGAACCGAGAGGGTTCTTCGAGCCCGAGGTCGTTGCGGTCTTTACGGGACCGGAAGGGGACGAAGTTCACCGCGTGGTCATGACGCGCGACGGCAACCAGGTCCCTGCAGTTGCCGAAGAGGGCGATCTGGGCACGTCGTACAACGCCGTCATTCCCGCGGAGGTCATCGTCCCGGGCGTCGAGATGGTCGTGGAGGTCGACCCCGGGGGCACACTCCCTCTCACCGCCGCGAGCGAAACCCGTTTCCCGCCCTCGGGTGCCCGGCTGCTGAACGTCGTGGAAGTGCCCCCGACGCTGCTTAATCTGGTGCCGGTCGTGGAAGCCGCGGAGCCTGATTCGTCGGCTGTGGAGTGGGTCCGCCGCATCTCCGCCGACAGCCCCGAGGTAGCGTTGCTGAGGCACGCTTTCCCGTTTGCCGGGTTCAGCGTCAGGCAGCACGCCGCCTATGTCACGTCTCTGGATCTCACCACTGTAATGGGGCAGGCGGCGCTCTTCGGAGAGCTGGCGATGCTGCGAGCATCGGAAGGCGGTGTGGGTCACTACTACGGGGTTGCCGCCGACCTCGGGTCCATCCGCGGTCGGGGACAGCTGCCCGGTTGGTTGAGCATCGGGATCATGAGTCCATTCACGCTGGCGCACGAAGTAGGACACAACCTCTCGCTCAGGCACGCGCCCTGCGGGGGTGCCTTCGGCCCCGATCCGGCGTTCCCCTACCCGGACGGAAACGTTGGCGTGTGGGGATACGACTTCCGCAGCGGATCGGTGGTACCTCCGGACGGCGGCCGGGACCTCATGAGCTACTGCCGGTCGTTCCCCTGGCTCAGCGATTTCTACTTCGAAAAGGTGATCGACCATCGCGCGGAGCTGGCCGCGGGCCCCGCGAGCACAGCCCTGGCTGCATCGGCCTCGCGGTCCGACATGCTCGTCCTGTGGGGCGGGGCCGTGGATGGCGAGCTGTGGATCGAGCCGGTGTTGTCGATGAAGGCGGCGGCGAGACTGCCCGAGGCCCGGGGTCCGTACCGCGTTCGGGGGATGAGCTTGGACGGTCGGACGCTCTTCTCGCTGGACTTCACGCCCACGGAGGACGAGCACGGGGGCAGACACTTCTTCTTCACGGTGCCGATCGAGGCCGAGTGGGAGGACGCGCTCAAACGCGTCACCCTGACGGGGCCTGAAGGCGAGGCGTACGTGGACCACACCGACGAGCGCCGCATCACCGTCGTCACCGAGCCCGGGACCGGACGCCTGCGCGCGATTCTGCGGGACTGGGAAGGGGCGCTGCCGGACGCGCTCAGGGACGAGGCCGACCTGGAGGTGAGCATGACGCGCGGGCTCAGGGAGGCGGTGCGGCTGCGGAGGTGACGCCAGGGCCGGGATTCTCGTTCCACAGGCCTCCCATGCCAACCCTTACGTTACGTCAGGGTTTGGGAAACATCTGGCACGGCAAGCGCTTGCGCGCTAATCTTCGCGCCCCGGAAAACGCGGCTCCGGTTCCCCACGCCATCGAGGCGTGACGCCTGTCCGCTTTCCGGCGCCTGCTCGGAAGGCCGGCGAGAAACCGGGGCGGGACAGAGCGTACTCCCGTCGCGGCCATGCCAGGGGAGTCCCATGGAAACGGAGCCAGAAGGCGACGGGCGGGGCCGGGTTGCGGGCGAGGTCGGTCAGGCGCTGCCCGCACTTCACCCGCCGATGCGCGCGGGCCGGGGGCCTGTCGCGACCTCGCTGCTCTGGCTGGCGTCGGCCCTGATTCTCGTCGGTTGCTCCGACCCGCCTCCCGCCGATCCTCCCCCGCCCGGCGCCATCGCCTTCGGCGTCTACGGGGACGGGCCCTACTACCCATGGGAGGAGCCACGCGCCCAGCGGCTGCTGGCGGACGCCGAGTCGGCGGGGGTGGACTTCCTCATCCACATCGGGGATATCCTGGGCGGATCGTGCGCGGACGAGAAGCTGCACGACATACGCAGGCGGCTGGACGAGGTGCCGCTTCCGGTCGTGTACACTCCGGGGGACAACGAGTGGGCGGACTGCCATGCGCCAAATGCGGGCGGGTACGATCCGCTCGAGCGGCTGGAACGGCTTCGGGAGATCTACTTCGACGATCCCTCATCCAGTCTCGGCGCAGTCCCGATGCCCGTCGCATCGCAGGCGAGGGATGCCGGGTTCTCCGAGTTTCCCGAGAACGTGCGCTGGACCCGGGGCGGCTTCGTCTTCGCCACCCTCCACGTGGTCGGGTCGTTCGACGCGACGGCGCAGTTCCCGGGACGCGACCACCGCCATGACCAGGAGGTGGCCCGGCGAAACGAGGCAGCGCTCGCGTGGGTTGATGCGGTCTTCCAGGAAGCGCGCGCCATCGAGGCTTCCACGATCGTGCTCGCAGCGCACGCCAACGTCCGCCTCGAGAGCGGGGGCGGGGACGGCTACGGAGCCCTGGTCGCCGCTCTGCGGGATCATGTGGCCGCCTTTCCCGGGGATGTCCTCTTCATCCACGGGGACACGCACACCTTCCGGATGGACCAGCCCCTGACCGACGGGAAGGGACGCGGACTCGCCAACTTCACGCGTCTCGAGACCTGGGGATCCCCGGACATAGGCTGGGTCCGGGTGGTGCTGGACGCGGTGAAGGGTGAAGTCGTCGAAATCGAGCCGCGGCTGATGCGGCGCTGGTTCTGACGGCCCGCGATTACGAACTCCCCCCGGACTGCCAGCGAAGGAGGAGAGCGCGACCGATGAACGATCGAGAGGCGTCCGCCGGATCCCGGCCCGCAACCGGGCTCGCCCGGGAACTCGGGCTCATGGGGCTGGTGGCGACCGGCATCTGTGCGATGCTCGGCGCCGCCATCAACGTGATGCCCTTCATGATCCAGCGCAGCGTGCCCGGGATCGGGCCCTGGGTGCTGCCCGCGTACCTCTTCGCGGCCGTGCCCGCGGTCCTGGCCGCGCTGGCCTACGCCAGCCTGGGCTCGGCGATGCCGCGGGCCGGGGGCAGCTACATCTATGCGAGCCGGGGCTTGAGTCCGTACTGGGGCTTCGTGGCCAGCTTCTCGCAGTGGTTCGGGCTGTCCATCGCGATCGGGGTGGTCTCCTACATCCTGATTCCCTTCCTGCGCGACATCGCGGGTGCGCTCGAGTTGGTCGCCCTCGCGGACGCCCTCGACACCGGTGCGGTGCGGGTGGGGCTGGCGCTCGCGTTCCTGTGGACCTTCGTGCTGGTGAACGTGCGCGGGCTCGAGCTCTACGAGCGGACTCTCGTCCCGATGATGTTCCTGATGTTCGCGCTGGGCGCGGTGGTGATCGTGGCCGGGTTCGCCTTCGACCACGGGGACTTCGCAGCCGCGCTCTCGGCGTCGGAGGGCCGGTCCGTCCCGGAGGTGGCCGCGCCGGCGCTCGAACCTCGCACCCTGCTGGCGGCATCCGTGTTGCTCTTCGCCACCTTCATCGGCTTCGACTCCATCGCCCAGGCCGGGGGCGAGGCGAAGAACCCGGGGCGCAACCTGCCGCTCGCGATCGGGCTCGCGATCACGATCGTGGGGGGCTTCTACTTCCTGTTCACTGCGGCGGTGTACCACGCGGTTCCCTGGAGCTTCATCGCCGCCGAGGCGCAGGTGCGGGATCTTACCGCGCCCGGACTGCTCGGGTATCTGCTCCCCGCGGGATGGACGGTGGTCATCGTCGGCGGGGCCGCGGTGGCGCTCATCAACGACCTCCCGGCGATGCTGCTGGCGGTCTCGCGCATGATGTTCGCGTGGGCGGAGGACGGCATCTTCCCGAAGAGGGCCGCCGCGGTGCACCCGCGCCGGCGCACACCCCACATCGCCATCATCGCCAGCGGCGTCATGGCCTCGGTAGGGATCGTAGGAAGTCATCTCGCGGGCGACTTCTTCCTGGGTATCGACATCCTCGTCATCTCAATGCTGGTGAACTTCGGACTGATGTGCCTGGCGTTGCTCACGCTGCCGCGGCGCAACCCCGACCTGGCGGCGCGCGTGTCCGTGCTCACCGGGCGCACCGCGCGGACTCTGGTGGGCGGCGCGGGCGTGGTCGTGCTGGGGACCTTCCTGGTGGTCCAGGTGATGCGGGACCTCACCAGTGAAGTTGCGGCGTGGTACTTCCATCCCACGTGGGTGTGGCTGCTGGTGATGGCCGTCGCCTCCGGCGTCTACTGGCGCGAGATGGCCGCGCTCAGGACCTCCGGCGCGGATGTGGAGCGCATCTTCCGCGAACTCCCGCCTGAATGAGCGTAGAACGCCGGCTGCTGGCTCCGGGACTGCGCGTGTCCCGCGTGCTGAACGGGCTCTGGCAGGTCGCGGACGCGGAACGCGGCGGAACCGAACTCGACCCGAAGGCGGCGGCGCGCGCGCTGGAGGCCCATGTGGAGGCGGGGTTCGACACCTTCGACGCCGCGGATCACTACGGCTCCGCCGAGATCATCGCGGGGACCCTGGCCCGGCGCCGTGAGGGGGTGCGCGTGCTCACCAAGTGGGTGCCGTCCCCGGGCGCGTCGTCGCGGGCCGAGGTGGAGGCGGCGGTCGACCGCGCGCTCCGGAGGATCGGCGTGGAGCGCATCGATCTGCTCCAGTTCCACGCCTGGAACTACGCCGACCCGAGCTGGCTGGACTGCCTGTTCCACCTGACCGACCTGAAGGCCGACGGACAGATCCTGCACCTGGGGGTGACCAACCTGGATGCGGTGCATCTGGACATGGCGCTCCACAGCGGCATCCCCATCGTCTGCAACCAGGTGTGCTACTCGCTGCTGGACCGGCGCCCGGCCACCGCCATGGCCGAGGTGTGCCGGACCCACGGCGTGCAGTTGCTGGCCTACGGGACCCTCGCCGGGGGGCTGCTGAGCGACCGCTGGCTGGGCCGTCCGGCGCCTCCGATCGACGACGCGCTCACCTGGTCGCAGATGAAGTACCGCCGCTTCGTGGACCAGGCGGGGGGGTGGGACCGCTTTCAGGAGGTGCTGCGGGCGGCGCGGCGGGTCGCGGACCGGCTGGGCGTGTCGGTGGCCAACGTGGCCGGACGCTACGTGCTCGAGCAGCCCGGGGTGGCCGGGGTGATCGTGGGTGCGCGGCCGGGCGGGCGGAGCTACCTCGAAGACAACCTGCGGCTCTTCGACTTCTCGCTGGACGGCGATGCGCTCGCCGAGCTGGATGGGGCGGCTGCGCGCCTGGATCCCATCCCGGGGGACTGCGGTGACGAGTACCGGCGCCCGCCCTACCTGACCGCGGCGGGCGATCTGCGCCACCACGTCACCCGCTTCCCTTCACCATATCCGGTGCGACACCGGAGCGACGGACGCGCGCGGGTCTCGTCCGGGACCATGTGGGAGGACGTGGCCGGCTTCAGCCGCGCCGTGAGGTCCGGCAACCGCATCTGGGTCGCGGGCACCACCGCGACCCACGGCAGCCGCCTCATCGGGGGCGACGACGCCGGCGCCCAGACCCACTTCGCCATCGACAAGGTGGAGGGCGCGCTGAACTCGCTGGGCGCCGGGCTCGCCGACGTCGTGCGCACCCGGCTCTACATCCGGGACGCCGCCGACTGGGAGGCCGTGGCGCGCGCGCACGGACACCGCTTTCGCGAGGTGCTGCCCGCCAACACCCTCATCCGCACGGGGCTGGTCGGCGAGGGCTACCGGGTGGAGATCGAAGCCGAGGCGGAGGTCAGAGCATCTCCAGAATAAAGTCGGGCGTGAAGCGGATCAGGTACGTGCTGAGCACGGTGAACGAGCCGCTGACCAGCATCACGCCGAGGACGATCAGGAGAACGCCCGCCGAGACCTGAAGCGCGGGAAGCAGGTGCCGGAAGCGCTGAAAGCCGCGCAGGAAGGCATCCACTGCGAGCGTGGACAGAAGAAACGGCACCGCGAGCCCCATCGAGTAGACGAAGAGGTATCCCACGCCCGCCCACATGTATTCGGCCGTTGCGGCCAGGGTGAGCGCCGTCCCCAGCATGGGCCCGATGCACGGCGTCCATCCCGCCGCGAAGGCTGCCCCCACGCCCAGGGTTCCCAGGTGGCCGACGGGCTTGTCGTTCAGATGCACGCGCCGTTCCCGGTCCAGCGGGGTCAGCCGCAGCACGCCGGCCAGGTACAGCCCCAGGACGATGATGATCACACCGCCGATGCGCGCGATCCACAGGTCGTAGGCGCGGAAGAACTGGCCCAGGAAGGAGGCCGACGCGCCCATCAGGACGAAGATCAGCGTGAACCCGGAGACGAACAGGAGCGAATGGATCACCGCGGCGCGCCGGTCCACGCCTGCCTGCAGGTCCTCCAGGCTCATGCCCGTGATGAACGAGAGGTAGCCGGGCACCAGAGGAAGCACGCAGGGGGAGAGGAAGGAAATCGTTCCCGCCAGGAAGACGCCCGCCAAGGGTATCGAATCGGTCACGGATTGCTTTTCCGGGGCTGGGGACGAGCTGCGGATGTCGGTGGAGGCCGGATGTCCGTCTGCGCGGTTTCCTCGGATGCCGGGCCCGAGCGGGCGCGTCTGGCCTCCGCCCAGGCGCGGGCACCGGCCGTGACCCCCAGCCACCCCAGAATGGCCGCGAAGGTCCAGGCCACGGTTCGGGGGAAGAAGGCGGACAGCAGCGCGAGCCCGATGAGTATGCCGGCCGTGGTGCCCAGCACGGTGCGCGCCTCCCGCTCCAGCAGGCGGCGGCCGGCGATGGCGTCGCCCAGGGTCGAGCCCGCGCGCACCAGGTCGCTGATGCGCCAGCCACCGCGGTCGGGGGACTGGCGCCAGTGCTCCAGCCGCTCAAGGAGGCGCTCCGGAGGCTCGATGGGGCGCTGCTCGGGCTCCCTGGCGGGAGGTCGCGCCGCACGTCCGTGCCGTCCGGAGGGCAGGACGATCTCGATCGACGAGGCCAAGTCGGCCAGGAAGAGGCCTTCCAGCTGCCGGGCCAGCTTGCGGTCGAGCACGCCGATGTCGATCTCCCAGTTGCCGAGCAGGCTGGCCGCGTTGAGGTTGCTCGATCCGATGCGGCTCCAGACCCCGTCGGCGACCGCCGTCTTGGCGTGAATCATCGGCCCCTGCCACTCGAACAGCCGCACGCCCGCCTTCAGGAGATCCCGGTATCCCCCCCGCGCCAGGCTTCCTACCAGAGGCCAGTTGTTGTGGGCGGGCACCAGGATGCGCACATCCACTCCGTCCCGGGCGGCGGCGGCCAGCGCTTCGGCGACCGGGCGAGGCGCGATGAAGTAGGGATCGGTGATCCAGAGTCGCCGGCGCACGCTGGCGGCGGCCAACTGGGTCACCCGGTAGACCCGGGCCCTCCAGGGTCTGCCCTCGATGACCCAGACCGGGGTCTGGCCCGCCGCCTCCGGCACGACCTCGTCCAGCAGTTCCGCGGGCACGGGGTCGCCGATCTCGTCCCACAGCCGTCCGAACGCGCGCGCCGCCGCCAGCGCCGCCGGACCCCGCAGTTCGGCGCCGGTGTCGCGCCAGGGCGCGCGATCCTCGGTGCCCGCCCACTCGTCGCCGATGCAGAACCCCCCGACGAAAGCCACTTCGCCGTCTACGCACACCAGCTTGCGGTGGTCGCGCTGAAGCACGCCGAAGGGATCGCGCAGGGCGGGCCGGTTGAAGGCGCGCACCTGGACGCCCTTCTCGCGGAACGGCTTCCAGTAGCGGGCGGGCGTCGCCCAGCATCCCACCCAGTCGTAGAGGACCCGTACCTCCACGCCCTGCTCCGCCTTGGCCACCAGGATATCGCGGAAGGCGCGGCCGGTCCTGTCGTCGCGAACGACATAGTTCTCGAAATGGACGAAACGGCGGGCGCTCTCGATGGCGTCGATCCAGCTCTCGAAGGTATGCGGTCCATCGAAGTTCAGCCGGATTTCGTTGTCGTCGATGCGCGGGGCGCCCGCGGAGCGATCCATGGCCTTCGCCAGAACGTCGTAGGGCGTGACTTCCAGGCCGAAGGACAGAGTGGATGTCCGCTGTGGTGCGCGCGCGAGGCCGAGGTCTGCGGGGCCGGCCGGGGCGCGCGGCCGGTCCGAGGGCTGAACGGCGCCCGGCGTGTCTACCGGCTGGGGGCGGGCGGAAGCGCTCACGATGCGCCGTCCGCGGTCGCGTACGCGATCAGCTTGTAGACCAGTCGGGCGACCAGAAAGTCCGGCGCCCGCAGGCCCGGAATGGGCGCCAGCTCCACCACGTCGGCGGCCACCACCCGGCGCTCGGCGAAGACCCGGCGCAGGAATCGCAGCGTCGGGTACCATGCGCCGCCTCCCGGCTCGGGCGCTCCAGTGCTCGGAACCAGCGACGGGTCGAAGTAGTCGATGTCGAAGGTGAGGTACACCAGCGGCCCGAGCGCGTCCAGGGCGCGGTCCATCCAGGCTTCGTCCCGCTCCATCTCGTCCGCGAAGATGAACGTGACGCCGGGCTCGCGGCGCGCCGCCTCCACCTCCTCGAGGCTGACCCCGCGCAGTCCGACCGCGACGATGTCGGCCCGGTCCACGACCCGGGTCATCGCGCACGCGTGCGAGAAGGGAGAGCCGTCGTGTGAGGCGCGCAGATCGGCGTGGGCGTCGAGCTGAAGCACGGAGAGGCGTTCCGGATGCCGCGCCGCAGCCGCGCGGATGGCCGCGGAGGAGATGGAATGCTCGCCGCCCAGCATCGTCAGGAAGCGGCCGTCGGCTGCATCGTAAACGGCTCCCCAGGCTTCCTCCAGCTCCGCCAGGGCGGCGGCGGGCCCGTCGCGGGTAAGCTCCAGGGCGGGCAGCGTGTGGATGCCGGCACGGCACGGCACGGCATCCAGCTCGTTGTCGTAGAGTTCGACGTACTGGGACGCATCCAGGATGGCGCGCGGCCCGTAGCGGGTTCCCGTGCCCCACGAGGTCGTGGCCTCGTAGGGGACGGGAAGGATGAGAGAGCGCGCGGACGCGAAGGCGCTGGTCGCCTCGTCGAGGCCGAGAAACGTGCGCGGAAGCCCCCAGCTCAGTCCCGTCAAGGCTGCCGGAAGGGACCCGGTCGCCGCTTCGTCGACGACCGTGCCCCGGCCCGTGCCCGGCGACCTCAGATTCGGCATCGTACGGTGCCCGTTCAGATGGTCTCGATGGGGCAGGTCAGCCCTTCATCGTCGAGCCTCGCTCCCGACTGCCGGCAATCGGCGCACAGGCCGTAGATCTCGAGCTTGTGGCGGGAGGGCCGAAAGCCGTGCTCGCGCGCCACCCGCGCCTCCAGCCGCACGATCTCGCGCGAGTGGAACTCGGTGACCTTGCCGCACGACAGGCAGATGAGATGCTCGTGCACCGGCTGGCGCGACAGGCGATGTTCGTAGCGCTTGAAGCCTTCCCCGAAGTCGTGCTCGTCGACCAGCTTGGAGCGCACCAACAGATCGAGCGTGCGATAGATGGTGGCCTTGCCGATGCGCTCGCCCCGAGCGCGCAGACAGCCTTCGATCTCCTCCACCGAGAGGTGCTCGTCGGAACCGAACACCACGTCGGCGACGGACGCGCGCTGCTGGGTCATTGGGAAACCCTGGTCGCGCAGATAACGGCCAAACAGGCGAACGAAGGGGTGGGCTGCCGTCGTCTTCATAATCCTTGGACCCTGACGCGCTCCTCAAGTTCAGCCACAAGACCGTCCAGCGCCGCAGCGTCGCCCCCGATAACGATCTCGCGCGGATCTCCGAGCTGGAGCGATTCGCGCCGGACGACCCCGGCCATCACGCGCGCAAGCGAATCCACGGGAGCCAGGCCCTGCTCGACGAACTCGGGGTCCACGCCGAGGTCGAGGCCACGCCTCCTGGCCTGGTAGGCGGCCGTGAACAATCGGCGACGCTCCTCTCCAGCAAAGCAACTTATCGCAACCAGCCCGCGCTCGCGCCGCCCCCGGGTCATCGGGGGGAAGATCCAGAGACGATCGATGGAGTCCGCGCCGAGGCGGCTGCGCACCAGGGCGAGGGTCGTGGCCAGCCCTTCGGGGACCCCCGGGTCGCTCATTCCCGCACCAGGGCGCGGGCGGCGTTCACGACGTCGGCGCGCACTTCCTCCAGGGGGCGTGACACCAGCGCCCCTGCCGCCTTGGCGTGGCCGCCACCCCCGAAGCTGCGGGCGATCCCGTCCACGTCGACCGCCCCGTTGGAACGGAACGACACCTTGGTCGCGCCGTCGTTCGTAGTGCGGAACAACATCGCGACCTCCACCCCCTTGATGGCCCGGGGATAGTTCACGAGCCCCTCCAGGTCGTCGCCTGTGGCCTTCAGGTCACGATAGGCCTGGTCGGGCACCGTGATCCAGGACAGGCCGTCCTCGGCCCGCAACTCTCCCAGGCACTCCCGCAGCAGCTTGAGCCGCCGCACGTCCATCGACTCGAAGAGCTGCCGGTGGATCCCGACCACATCGACGCCCCGCTGCACCAGTTCGGCCGCCAGCAGATGGGTGTCGGGGGTGACGTTGCTGTAGGCGAAGGACCCCGTGTCGTCGACGATGGCGGTGTAGAGCGCGTTGTCGATGGCCGGCGTCCAGCGCGCTCCCGCGGCCATCAGGATGTCGTACACCAGTTCCGCGGTTGCGCATGCTCCGGTGTCGACCAGGCGGTCGCCGGGGATGGGGCGGACGGGCGTGGTGTGGTGGTCGATCACCACCGTGGGCCGCCCTTCGACCATCGGCTTCACCCGGCCCAGGCGGCGCAGGTCTCCGGCGTCCACCACCACGACCAGGTCCGCAGCCGCGCACGCCCGCGCGGCGTCGGCGGACCTCGCGGGGAGGTGCCAATCCTGCTCGGGAAGCAGGAATCGGTAGCGCTCCGGAAGCGGCGTCGGCGGCACGAACCAGCCTTCGGCGCCCCGGTCGCGCAACCACGCGAGCAGCGCGACTGCCGATCCGGCTCCGTCGGCATCCGGGTTCATGTGGGTCGTGAGCACGATGCTGTTCGCGCGGGCCAGGCGGGACGCCATTCGCCGGGCCTGTTCCTGCCGATGGGAAGGGGTGTGGTATCGCATGCCGGGTCGGGGAACTGGTCGCTGAAAGCCTGTCAGTCGGCGCGGGCGCCTGTTGCGGGTCTTCCGGGTCTCGCCACCCGCCTGGCGACCTTGGCGAACGTTGAAGCCAGGTGCACAACGTGCGGAGAGGCGGCCCCGGAGACGCGGGCGGAACCCAGCGCCTCCAGGAAGGCGTCGGGCCGGTTGGGATGGGCCGGGAGCTCCACGCGGGCTCTGCCCACCTCCCACAAGGTGTGGGCGTCCGATCCGGCTCCACCGGGCAGCCTGCGGCGATCCGCCAGATCGGCCGCGGCCTGGTTGAGCGCCGGGTCATGCAGACGGGCGTTGAAGACCTCGATGATGTCGGCGTGGTCGGCCAGCTCTTCCGCGTAGCGCCCCGAGCCGCCCTTGCCGCGGGCGTACGGGTGGGGCAGATACACGAGTCCGCCCTGCTCCCGGACGCGTGCGCACACCTCCCTGGCGGGCGTCCCCCCTGCGATTTCCTCCTCGAGATAGAGACCGATCACATCGATGCCCTCCGCGGTCTTCACCTCTTCGCCGGGGATGATCCGGTCCGGGTAGCGGCGCGCCATCTCGCGCGCGGCCCAGATTCGGTCGTGGTCGGTGATGGCTATGCGATCCAGGCCTCTGGCGAGAGCCTTCTCGAGCACCTTCTCCGGGTCGCTGAGGCAGTCCCAGGACGCGTGCGTGTGCAGGTGCATGTCGATGCGAAGAAGGCCGTTCACCGGCATTGCTAACCGCGCTCCCGGCGAATCCGCGCCCTCAACCGGGCCAGGAGCTCCAGCGCGCGCAACTCGAGGTCGGCCGGGGTGCCGTCGTTGGGGATCACGTGATCCGCCATCGCGCCTGTCTCGGCCGCGTCCGCCTGGGTGCTCATGATTCTGGCCGCCTCCTCCGCGTCGAGGCCCCGCAGGCGCCCAAGGCGTTCGAGGCGAACGGCCCGCGGCGCGGCGACTACGATAGCAACGTCCACCCCACGAGCATAGCCGGTCTCGAAGAGCAGCGGGATTTCGGCCGCGACCAGTTCCACCCCCTGGCGCCGCTGCTCGCGCAGCCATCCTTCATGCGACTCCCGAATGCGGGGATGCAGGATCGATTCCAGCTTGCGCCGGGCATCTTCGTCGCGGAACACCCGGTCGCGCAGCCGGGCCCGGTCCAGTTGTCCGTCCGGCCCCAGCACCTCCTCTCCGAAGACGCGCACGACTTCCCGCAGCCCGTCCGTCCCCGCCTCCACCACCTCGCGCGCGAGATCGTCCGCGCTGATCACCGGCACGCCCGCCCGCGCCCAGGCCCTCAACACGGTCGACTTGCCGGATGCGATGTTTCCGGTGACCGCGACGCTCAGCACGGGCGCCCTTCGGGTCGGCGTAACCCCCGGCAGCGACTCGGGACGATGGTCGGGTGTGGCCAGGCGCGAGCATCCGCGCACGCGCAGCGCGACGGCAGAAATCCGCTCACCCGGCTTCTCCCCCCAGGGCATCGAACAGGTAGACGATGGCGACGTACTTGGCGACGAGGCCAGCGGCGCTCAGGGCGAGCGCGCGGATCGCGCCGAAGCGCGACATGCCGGCTACCAGGAGCATGTTGGGAGACGAGAGCGGAAACAGGTTGAAGGTGAGAATCGCCCAGCCGCCCCACCGGGCGATGAGGCCGCTGAACTTCGCGTAGCGCTTGCGTCCCAGGAGATCCTCCAGGATCCCGGTCCCGACGGCGCGGCCGATGCCGTAGTCGATGGCCTGGGCCGCCAGCGCGGTCGTGACTGCCAGCAGGACGAGCACGCCGCCCGGGTGTCCCTCCGTCTGATAGTAGGGGACGAGCGCCTCGACCGGCATCAGCAGGAAGAAGAGATACCCGGCGAAGTGCACGGCGGCGAAGGAGCCGAGCCCGGGGGTGCGGCCGGCGTAGATGGCCCGTCCGACCGTGGAGGAAACCAGCGCCACCGCGATCAGCACGGTGACCACGGCGATCAGGATGCGCGCGCGTTTGCTCACGGCGCCCGCCAGGCCGGCCCGCCTGCCTTCACCGGCCTCGCCGCATGCGCGCCGCCCAGCGCAGGAACCGCTCGGCCTCGTCCGCCGGGGGACGGGCCCCGGGATCGCCGTAGGCCGTATCCAGCCTCCAGCGCAGGAACGAAGCCGAGGGAAGCGGAAGAAACGGGGGCTTCCGGTACCAGCCGCGGCGCCGAAAGGCCCAACCCGCTCCCAGAAGCGCGGGAATCACGGAGGGGCGGCGCAGCGCCAGCATGACGAAACTCCGGTAGATCCCCAAGGCGTATCGCTTCTCCGCGGGCGGGTTGGTCGGCGCACGACTCCAATCTAGTCGATCGCCGCGCCGCTGTGACGACAGACCGCAGATGGCGGAGGGAGCCGGACGCGCACCGGCGTTTCAGCCGGTGAGCTCGGGCCGATCCCTGAAATGCTCCAGCGCCTCCGGGTTCGCCAGCGCCTGGCGATTGCGGACCGCCTCGCCGTGGACCACGGCTCTGACGGCCAGCTCCACGATCTTTCCGCTCCGGGTGCGCGGAATGTCGGGCACCTCCAGGATCACCGCCGGGACGTGGCGCGGGCTTGCGCGCTTGCGCAGCCGGGCTCGCATCCGGTCGCGAAGACCCTCGTCGAGCGCGTGCCCCGCGCGCAGGCGAACGAAGAGGACCATGCGCGTGCCCTCCGCGCGGCGCTGGCCGATGGCGATGGCCTCGCGCACCTCGGGCAAGGCCTCCACGACCCGGTACACCTCCGCGGTCCCGATGCGCACGCCGGCAACGATCAGGGTCGCATCGGAGCGGCCGTGAATCACGTATCCGCCGCTCGCGGTCCTCTCGATGAAGTCGCCGTGGTGCCAGACGCCGGGGAAGCGCCGGAAGTAGGTGTCGCGGTAGCGCTCGCCGCCTTCGTCGCCCCAGAAGCCCAGGGGCATGGAGGGGAAGGGCCGGGTGCACACCAGTTCCCCCTTGCCCCGGTCCAGCGGACGGCCGCCGTCGTCGTACACCTCCACGGCCATCCCCATCGCGGGCCCCTGGATTTCCCCGGCGAAGACGGGACGGGTCGGCAGCCCGCCGACGAAGCAGGCGCACAGGTCCGTCCCGCCCGACACCGAAGCCAGGTGTACGTCGGGCTTGACGTGCTCGTGGATGTACCGAAAGCCAGCCGCATCCAGGGGCGAGCCGGTGGACAGCACGGTGCGAAGCGAGTCCAGCCCGTGACTCGCGCGGGGGCGCGCCGCTGCGGTGCGCAGCGTGGTGATGAAGCGCGCGGAGGTCCCGAAGTGCGTCATCCGCGACCAGTCGGCGAAATCGAAGAGGACGCCGTGGCCGGGAAACGAAGGCGAACCGTCGTACAGGAGCACCGTCGCGCGCGATCCCAGGATGGAGACGAGCCAGTTCCACATCATCCATCCCAGGGTCGTGAAGTAGAACACCCGGTCGCCCGCCTTCACGTCGGCGTGCAGGCGCTGCTCCTTCAGGTGCTGCAGCAGCACCCCGCCGGCGCTGTGGACGATGCACTTGGGCGGCCCCGTGGTCCCCGAGGAGAACAGGATGTAGAGCGGGTGCTCGAAGGGGAGCCGCGCGAAGGGGATCTCGCGAGGCTCGAAGGGCGCGATGAAGGCCGGGAAATCGATGGCGCCGGGGAGATCGGGGAGCGGACCGAGGTCCGGACGCGTCGCCCCATTCGCGCGGCGGGCTCGCACGACCACCACGCGCTCCACCGATGGAAGCTTGGCCGTGACTTCCGCGAGCCTGTCCAGGGTGGAATGCCACTTTCCCCCATACCGGTAGCCGTCGACCCCGATCAGTAGGCGTGGCGCGATCTGGCCGAAGCGGTCCACCACGCCGTCCACTCCGAAGTCGGGGGATGCGCTGGCGGTGATCGCCCCCAGGCTCGCCGCCGCGAGCACCGCCGCAATCGCCTCCGGCACGTTGGGGAGCAGCAGCGCCACCCGGTCGCCTCGGCGGACGCCGGCGGCCTCCATCCCCTGGACCACGCGCGACACCAGATCCCGGAGTTCCCCCCAGGAAAGGGTCGGCCCCGGCCCGGCTTCCGAGTACGCGATGACGGCGGGGGCGGCATCGGCGCGCTGAAGCAGGTTCTCGGCGAAGTTGAGCCGCGCGCCGGGAAAATACCGGGCGTCCATCGGCCCCGGTCCCGTCTCCAGAATCGCATCGCCCTTGTCGCCCACCACCCCGCTCCAGTCCCAGAACGCGTCCCAGAAGGCCGCCTGGTCCGCGAGCGACCATCGCCACAGAGCCTCGTAGCCCGCGCCGGGATCGTGTCCTCGCCGGATCAGGAACGCGCGGAAGTCGGTGAGGTTCGCCGCCTCGCGCCGCTCCCGCGTCGGTTGCCAGATGGGAGAGGTCATCGTCGAAGTGAAGGCTGGGTATCCGGGTGAGGGAAGCGGGCGTGCGGCGTGGTTGTCCGGAGGGAGGCGTTGCCGGATATCTTAGGTTCTGATGATGGCAAGCGGGATTCGGAGGACCGCAATGCGCAATCGCGTAAACGCGACAACAAGAACATGTACAGGATGGAATGCAAAATGACGGTCACCCCTGAACGCTGGAGCCGGTGGCCCGGCTTTCGCGCCCTGACGGCGCTGCTCGTGGTGCCTTCGGCAGCGTGTACCGCCTCTTCTGTGCCACAGGCGGATGAGCGGCTTCTGATCGACGGTGGCACGGTGGTGGTCATGGACGATGCCGGAACCGTGCTCGAGGGCGGCGCGGTGCTCGTGGAGGGAGAACGCATCGCCGGCCTGCTGGCCCCGGGCGATCCCCGACCCTCCGATGTGGCCGTGCTCGACGCAACCGGACACCTCGTGATCCCGGGGCTGGTGAACACGCATGGGCACGCGGCGATGTCGCTCCTCAGGGGACTCGCCGACGACCTGCCGCTGATGACCTGGCTGGAAGAGCACATCTTCCCGGCGGAAGCGGCCCTCGTGAGCCCCGACTTCGTGTACTGGGGCACGCTGCTCTCGTGCATCGAGATGCTCAGGAGCGGGACGACCACCTTCGCGGACATGTACTACTTCCGGGACGACGGGGCGAGGGCCACCATCGACGCCGGCATCCGCGCCGTGCTCGGGCCGAGCGTGATCGGCTTCCCCGCCCCGGACTTTCCGTCGCCCGCCGCATCCCTCGCGGACGCCGCCGAGTTCATGGAGCGCTATCGCGACCATCCCACATTGACCCCCGGGGTGGCTGCTCACGCGCTCTATACGACCTCGCTCGAGGACGTGGCGGCCGCGGTGCGGCTGGCCAACAACTACGGCGCTCCCTTTCAGATCCACACCGCCGAGGACGCGGGGGAGTTCGCCACCGTGAGCAGCCTGACCGGCATGGGGGTGGTGGAGGCGCTCGAGTCCATCGGCGCCCTGCGGCCGGGAACGGTGCTCGCCCACTCCATCTATCTCTCCGAGGAGGACATCGGACACATCGCGGCCAGCGGGGCGGGCATCGCCCACAACCCCGAGAGCAACATGAAGCTGGGGATTTCGCGGGCGGCTCCGATCGTGGAGGCGCTGGCCGCGGGGATTCCGGTCGGGATCGGTACCGACGGGCCGGTCAGCAACAACGACCTGGACCTCTTCGACGAGATGGACACCGCCGCCAAGATCCACAAGTTCGCCGCAGCCGATCCCACCGCGCTCCCGGCCGAGACCGTGTTCCGCCTCGCCACCATGGGCGGCGCCCGGGTCCTCGGGCTGCACGACGAGATCGGGTCGCTCGAGCCGGGGAAGCGCGCCGACGTGGTGCTCATCGACACCCGCCGGGCCGGCCTCACCCCGCTCTACAACGTCTACTCGCACCTGGTGTACGCGACCCGCGGGAGCGATGTCGCCACGGTGCTGGTGAACGGACGCGTGGTGGTGCGCGACCGCGAGGTGCTGACGGTGAGTGAGCCGGAAGTGCTGGAGCGCGCGCGCGCCTTCCGGGAGCAGGTTCTGGAGGTGATGCGGCCATGACCGACACGCCACCATCCGCGCGGCCCGATTCCTCCGACCACACGCCGCCGGCTTCCGGCGGGCGCCCGCGCAACCGCCTGGGGCGCGAGACCAGCCCCTACCTGCTGCAGCACGCCGGAAACCCGGTGGAATGGTACCCGTGGGGCGACGAAGCGCTGGCCCGGGCGCGCGACGAGGACCGGCCCATCCTCCTCTCCATTGGCTACTCGGCCTGCCACTGGTGCCACGTGATGGAGCGCGAGTCCTTCGAGGACGACGGGACGGCCGCGCTCATGAACGAGCACTTCGTCAACATCAAGGTCGACCGGGAGGAGCGGCCCGACCTAGACGCGATCTACATGCGCGCGGTTCAGAGCATCACCGGGCAGGGGGGATGGCCGCTCACCGCTTTCCTGACCCCGCAGGGCCTGCCCTACTACGGGGGGACCTACTTCCCGCCGGAGCCCCGCCACGGCATGCCGTCGTTCCGCCAGGTGCTCGAGGCCGCCGGCCGGGCCTACACGGGGCGCAAGGCCGAAGTCCGCGAGGCCGCGAGCCGGATGCGCGGGCTGCTGGAGCGCTCCATGAGCCCTCCGGACGCGGGACGGGCGTCACCCGAAGACCTCGAGGCGCGAACCGGGCTGGCGCGCGCCGCCTGCGGCAACATCGCCCGCGGCTACGACACGATCAACGGAGGCTTCGGGCGGGCGCCCAAGTTCCCTCAGCCCTTGGTGCTGGAACTCATGCTGCGGGTTCACCGCGGTTCGGGGGACGATCAGTTGCTGTCGATGGCGACGCACACGCTGCGCAGGATGGCGCGCGGGGGCATCCACGATCAGCTGGGCGGGGGGTTCCACCGCTACACGGTCGACTCGAGCTGGCTGGTGCCGCACTTCGAGAAGATGCTCTACGACAACGCCCTGCTCGCGAGTGCGTATCTGCAGGCTCATCTGTATACGGGGGACGCCGAATTCCTGGCGGTCACCGAGAAGACGCTGGCGTACATGCTCACCGACCTGCGTTCGCCGGAGGGCGGCTTCTACTCCGCGCGCGACGCGGACTCCGAGGGCGAGGAGGGGCTGTTCTATCTCTGGACGGCGGAGGAGATCGACGACCTGCTCGACCCATCCACGGCGCGCCTGTTCCGGCGCTGCTACGACGTCACCCCGGCCGGCAACTTCGAGGGCCGCAACATCCTTCACATCCCCCACGATCCGGAGTCGGTGGCGCGGGCGGAGGGGCTCGCGCCCGACGAACTCGACACCGTGCTCGCGCGGGCGTCGGCCGTTCTGCTCGAAGCCCGGGCGCTGCGCGAACCGCCCTTCCGCGACGAGAAGATCATCGTGGCCTGGAACGGGTTTGCGATGCGCGTGCTGGCGGAAGCCGGCGCGGCCCTGGGACGGCGCGAATACGTGCGCGCGGCCGAGCAGGCCGGAGAGTTCATCCTCGCCGAACTGCGGCGCGACGGCCGCCTGCTGCGCAGCCACAGGGAACGCCCCTCCCCCGTGGGCGGGTTTCTGGAGGACTACGCGTCGCTTGCGGGGGCCTTCCTGGCGCTGCATGAAGCGACGCTGCGCGCCGTCTGGCTCGATCGCGCCACGGAGCTTGCCGAGGCCCTCGCAGAGGGATTCTTCGACCGCGCGAGCGGCCTGCTCTTCGACACGCACCGGGCCGACCAGGCGCTGGTGGTACGCCCCCGCGACGCCACCGACAACGCCACCCCGGCCGGCAATTCCCTGGCTGCGGAGGTGCTGCTGCGCCTGGGCCGCCTGCTGGACCGCGAGGACTTTCGCATCCTGGCGGCGCGGGTCCTGGCCAGCGAGGCGGCTGCGATAGCGCGCTTCCCCAGCGCGTACGGGAGGCTGCTCACGGTGGCCGACGCCTTCGACCGGCCCGGCGTGGAAGTGGTCATCGAGGGCGACCCCGACGACGACGCCACTCGAGCGCTGCTGCAGGCGGCGCACGGCCGCTACCTGCCCGACCGGCTGGTCACCGGCGACGAGGCGGGCAGGACGCCGCGGGCGCCGTGGCGGCTCGCGGCGGGCGACCGGGGCGACCGGGCGCCGCGCGCCCACGTCTGCCACGAGTACACCTGCCGGAAGCCGGTCTCCGATCCCCACACGCTGGCCGACCAGCTCGACGCCGCGGGAGCGCGCTGACGGAGGTTGCGGGCCGCCGGTGGTTGGACCCGGTTGCCCGCTCCGGCTATCTTCCGGTATGGCGCCTGACACCCGAACGCTACGACCCGACGCACCCGCCGGCGGCCGCAGAAAGGTCCCCGGCGACGGGCTCGCCCTTACCTCGACCCAACTGATCGAGTTCTACCGCATCATGGTGACCTCGCGCGGCATCGACGACCGCGAGATCACGCTCAAGCGGCAGAACAAGACCTTCTTCCAGATCTCGAGCGCCGGCCACGAGGCCATTGGCGTGGCCATGGCCGCCCACCTGAGGCCCGCTCACGACTGGTTCTACCTGTATTACCGCGACCGGTCGCTCTCCCTGGCACTGGGCCAGACCCCGTACGAGCACTTCCTGCAGGCCGTGGCCGCCGAGGCCGATCCCGCATCCGGCGGGCGCCAGATGCCGTGCCATTTCTGCGACCCCCGCCTCAACATCACGAGCATGTCGTCTCCGACCGGAACGCAGTTCCTTCAGGCCGTGGGATGCGCCGAAGGCGGCCGCCGGGCCGCCGGACTGCCGGAAATGCGGAAGCGCGTGGGGCAGGTGGAGGAGGACGAAGTCGTGCTCGTCTCGGCCGGAGAGGGCGCCACCTCCGAAGGCGAGTTCTGGGAAGCGCTCAACACCGCCTGCACGCTCAAGCTGCCCGTCATCTTTCTGATCGAGGACAACGGCTACGCGATCTCGGTGCCGGTGGAGGTGCAGACCGCCGGGGGCAGCATCTCGGCGCTGGCATCGTCCTTCCCGGATCTGTTCATCGCCAAGTGCGACGGCACCGATGTCATCGACAGCTACAAGGCGAGCCGCGCCGCGGTGCACCACTGCCGGCAGGGCCGCGGACCGGCGCTCGTGCACGCCTTCACGATCCGGCCCTACTCGCACTCGATGTCCGACGACGAGCGCGCGTATCGAACGGTGGAAGAGCGCTTCGCGGAAGAGGAAAAGGATCCCCTGACCCGCACCCGGCAACTGCTGCTTGACCTCAAGGTCGCCACAGCCGAGCAGCTGGACCGCATCGAGACCGAGGCGCATGCCGCGGTTCGGGAGGCTGCCGCCCGGGCGCTGGAGCGTCCCCAGCCTCCGCCGGAACGGGCGCTCGTGAACCTGTACTCCGAGACCGCGCCGCCCACGAAGCCGGAATTCGACACCGAGGCTTCAGCGAAGTTCGACCGTGGAAGCAAGAAGCTGACCATGGTCGACCTCATCAACCGCTGCCTCGGCGACGAAATGGAGCGGGACCCGCGCATCGTCGTCTTCGGTCAGGACATAGCCGACGCTTCGCGCGCTGAAGCCCTCGAGCAGGTGCCGGGCAAGGGCGGGGTCTTCAAGGTGACCCACGGGCTCCAGAAGCGTTTCGGCAGCGACCGCGTCTTCAACTCGCCGCTCGCCGAGGCCAACATCGTCGGGCGGGCGATCGGGATGGCGGCCCGCGGGCTGAGGCCCGTCGTCGAGATCCAGTTTTTCGACTACATCTGGCCGGCGTTCATGCAGATCCGCAACGAGCTGGCCACGGTGCGATACCGCTCCAACAGCGCGTTCGATGCGCCAGTGGTCATCCGGGTGCCCTTCGGCGGCTATCTCACGGGCGGAGGCATCTACCACTCGCAGACGGGGGCTTCCCTGTTCACGCACACGCCGGGGCTGCGGGTCGTGCTTCCCTCGAACGCGCTCGACGCCAGCGGGCTCCTGCGCACCGCAATCCGGTGCGACGATCCGGTCATCTTCCTGGAGCACAAGCACCTGTACCGGCAGGTGTACAACAAGAGTGCGGAGCCCGGAAGGGACTTCATGATCCCCTTCGGGAAGGCGCGCGTCGCGCGCGAGGGTTCGGACCTCACCATCGTGACCTGCGGGGCGCTGGTGAAGCGCAGTCTGGACGCGGCCCGCGTGGCGTCGGAACGGGACGGCATCGAGGCGGAGATCGTGGACCTGCGCAGCCTGTCGCCCTTCGACATGGACGCCGTCGCCACGTCGGTGCGCAAGACCAACCGCGTGCTGGTGGCCTACGAGGACGGGCTCTCGTGGGGCTACGGCGCCGAGATCGCGGCCCGGGTCGCCGACGAACTCTTCGAGTGGCTGGACGCACCGGTGCGGCGAATCGCCTCCAGGGACTGCTGGGTCGCGTACGCGCCTCAGCTCGAGGAGGTCATCCTCCCGCAGGTGGCCGATGTCGTGTCGGCGATCCGGGAGCTGGCGGCGTTCTGAGGCTCCGTCTGCAGACCTGGTCCCGGAACGAGGCGCGGTTCGACTGCTTCAGTAGATCTGGAGCCCGGGATCGACCTGCCGGGCCCAGGCGTTGATCCCCCCCTCCATGTTCAGCACGTCGCGGTACCCCGCCCGCCAGAGCTGATTCGCCACGTCCCCGCTGCGGACGCCGGTGCGGCAGTGGACGATGATCTGGCGCTGGCGCGGGATCTCTTCGAGACGGGCCCCCACTTCACCCATGGGAATCAGCACCGCGCCCTGCAGCGCGAGGTTGGAGATGTCCCATTCGTAGGTCTCGCGCACATCCAGGAGGAAGGGCGGGGCCGCGCCCCCGAGGCGGGCGCTGGCCTCCAGTACGTCGATGCCTCCGGGTCCCGCCGGTTCACGGCCTTCGTCGTTCGCGGGATGGGTCATGGGTTCAGCCTCCGGCTCGACGCCGCAGAAGAGTTCGTAGTCGATGAGTTCGGTCTGTGTGGGGCTGTCGCTGCATACCGGACAGGCGGGATCGGGCCGGATGGAGACCTCGCGCCACTCCAGTTCCAGCCCGTCGAAGATGAGCAGCCGCCCCGCAAGCGGACTTCCCTGCCCGAGGATCAGCTTCACGGTTTCGAGTGCCTGGAGCGAACCCACCACTCCCGGGACGACCCCCAGAACTCCGCCTTCGGCGCAGTTGGGCACCAGGCCCGGCGGGGGCGGCTCGCGGAACAGGCACCGGTAGCAGGGACCGCCCTCGGTGGCGAACACCGACACCTGCCCCTCCCAGCGGTGAACCGAGCCGTACACGTTGGGCTTGCCGAGCATCACGCAGGCGTCGTTCACCAGGTAGCGGGTCGGGAAGTTGTCGGTGCCGTCCACGACCACGTCGTAGTCGGCCAGCACGGACCGGGCGTTCCCGCCGCTCAGCCTGGCGTCATGGGCGACGACCTGGACATGGGGGTTGGTTTCGGCCAGCCGGTCGCGGGCGGAGTCGAGCTTCAGCCGCCCCACGTCGGATTCCCCGTGCAGGATCTGACGCTGCAGGTTGGTCGCGTCGACCTCGTCGAAGTCCACGAGCCCGAGCGTGCCCACCCCCGCCGCGGCCAGATAGAGCGCCACCGGCGAGCCGAGCCCTCCCGCCCCCACCACGAGCACGCGGGCCGACTTGAGCCTGCGCTGGCCGGAGAGGCCGACCTCGGGCAGGACCAGGTGCCGGGCGTAGCGGAGCAGTTCGGGGGGCGACAGGCGGTTCGACGCCGCCTGGGGACCGTTCCGGCCCCGCTGTCCTTCGGAAACGTGCATCCTCATCCGGCTCCGGGCTCCGATTCGGGAATCACCCGGTATCCGCCCTGCATGGTGACGCCGAACGCTTCCATGTCGGCGCGGTACCGAGCCAGTTCGTCCGCCGGCAGCCCGGCCGCCGAACCCCGGTCGAACAGCACGCGGCTGAAGTGGAAGTAGTAGTAGGGAATGTTCAGAGTGGTGCGGTCGGCCCAGATATCCCGATAGCGGAGGCTGCGGGCCATCATCACCTCGCTTGAGAGCCGCCGCGTGCGCTCCAGATCGACCCATTCCCCGCCCAGGGCGGCGTCGGTCCTGACGAAACGCTCGTCCGTCTCGATGTCCCGCAGAACCAGCCGGGTCGCGAGTCCCTGCCGGACCCCGAATTCGTGCAGGCCCAGCGAGCGGATGATCCCCCCGGTCCATGCGAAGTAGACGGGCCGCTCGGCGATGCTGTCGCGAATGATCGCCAGCGCCACCTGGTCCCCCCGGTCGAGATAGGTGCCGCGCGGGTACTGCACCACGACGGGTCCCAGGCGAACGTTGGCGTCCTGCCGGGTGGCGGCTCCCTGGATCTGGTCGATGTCCGCAGGCGCCAGAGAGAGCACGGGACGACCGGGCATCGCACGCGCAGGATACAGGCCGGCCACGCGCTCGTCGGGCTCGAAGGGCCGTTGCCGGTCCGGCCGGGTCAACTCCTGCAGTTGCCGGGGATACCACTGCGTGAACAGGTACTGCCCCACGATGACGGTGACATCCCTCCGGATTCCCTCCACCTCCTGGAGATACCAGAGCGGGAAGGTGTCGTTGTCTCCGTTGGTGAACAGGACGCTGTAGGGCTCGACGCTCTGAAGCAGATCGTACGCCCAGTCGCGGGCCGCGTAGTCCCCGGCGCGGCTGGCCCAGCGCCAGTTCGCCGCCAGCGGCGTCAGCGCGATCAGCGCCGCCAGGAACGTCACGATCCCCAGCGCCAGCCGTGCTCCTGCCACGCGCACCCGGCCGCCCGTGACCGGGCTCGTCCGCCTCAGCCCACGCGCGGCCATATGCCAGATGCCGGTGAGCCCGATCCCCGCCAGCACGCCCCACACGATGAACCCGGCGATGTAGAAGTAGTCCCGCTCGCGCACCTCGTGCAGGTCCGGGTCGGCGATCTCGGGCGCCAGCGAATAGCCGTACTTGAAGTTCAGGTAGATCACGAGCGCGACCGTCACGGTCACCGTCAACGTCGCCATGTAGGCGAACAGATGCCTGTCGGTGCGCCGGATGACGAGCAGGCCGAACAGGCCCAGGGCCAGGAAGACCCCGGTGACGGGAGCCCTCGTGCCGCTCGGTACCGGAGAGGGATCCAGCCCGCGCGCCCACTGCCAGTCGAAGTACTGGAAATAGTTCTGGAACTGCGCGGACAGGGGCGACTGGCGCTGCGTCAGAGGCGGCGGCGCGTACTGGTCCCGCTGGAGAACCGAGGCGAGCCTGGGGCAACCCGCGTTCCCGGCGGTAAGCACCGCGGCCGCGACCCCCCCGGGGGACTCGCAAAGCGGGTCGCCCTCGTTGATCACCGGGCGCTGGGCGGCCCGAATGGGCAGGAACAGGTTGAAGGACAGGCCGACGACGACGAGCGGGAGCGCGCGGATCCACAGGTCGCGGCGCAGAAGCACCCTCGGGGCCGTCATGAGCAGCATCAGGCCCAGGGCCGGCACGGGCAGGAGCGACATGGTGTGGTTGGACCAGCCCAGGATCATCAGGTAGCCCGCCACCAGCAGGAGGCGCCCGCTCCCGGGTTCGCCGCGCCGGTCCCGCCAGCGCACCGCCAGCCAGGTCACCGCGGCGATCACCAGCACGCTGACCGTGTAGACCTTCTCGTTGACCACGGATTGGTTCCACACGGTGAACGCCGTGGCGCCCAGCAGCGCGCTTGCCGCCGCCCCCACCAGCGCCCGCCGGTGGTCGCCCAGCAGCCCCCATGCGATGCGGTGGGCCACCAGGAAGAAGAACCCGCTCGCCGCGGCGGAAGTGAGCGCGGCCAGCAAGTTCACCCGCACCGCGACCGGCAGCCCCAGCGGCGACAGCAGAACGATCCACACTCTCGCCAGCACCACGAAGAGGGGGTTTCCCGGCGGGTGCGGGATCCCGAGGATGTATCCGGTCGCGATGTACTCGCTCGTGTCCCAGAACGCCGTGGTGGGAGCCAGCGTGACGACGTACAGGAGGAAGATCGCCGCGGCGGCGATGACGGCGGCGAGGTAGGGCGGGCGGTGCTCGTTCATCTCAATGGGCCGGGAATCCGCGGTCAGCTCCCCGGCACCTCGAAGCCTTCGCTGGTCTCAACGGTGGCCCCCGACTCCAGATCGGTCAGTCTCAGACGGAGCGAATAGATGCCGGGTTCGGGCTGAACCAGGAAGAGGTCCAGGGCGAGCGCCAGGGGAAGCCGATCCCCGTCTCCCTCGACAACCAGACGCCCTTCCGCGTCCACCCGGGCCTCGTCCAGCCCGGGCCGGACGCGCATCATGCCGCCATCGGCATCGAACACCTCTACCGTGATCGCGTAGCGGTAGGTCCCCTGAGAGTCGGCCCCGAGCCCGCGCGCGGCCCCGGACAGCCGCAGGCTTCCGTCGCTTCCGCTTTGGACGGCGAGCCGGGAAAGCTCGAGTCTGCGCACCTCGACGGCTTCCGGAACCCGTCCCTCCCGCTGCACCATGCCGCGGATGCGGCCGTACGCCCGCAACAGCTCCGTGTCTCCGGGATTCATGTTGAGGGCACGTTCGAGATTGGCCAGCGTCTGGTCGCGCACCGTGGGATCGAACTCGGCGCGCGGAGCCTGCAGCAGCGCCAGTGCGCGCCATGCGAGACCGTCGTGCGGCACCAGCGCGACACGCTGCCCGAGGGAGGCGACCGCGCGCGCCGTATCCCCTGCCGCCGCGGTTTCCAGCGCGGCCTCGACCGCCGGGTCGACGACCGCGACATCGACCCGTTCCGGCAGCACCCGCACCACGTCCCGCCGCGGCGGGGCCCAGGAAAAGACGTACTCGAAGCCGGCGCTCAGACTCATCTGGTGCGCGGTGAACGGCGCCAGGCTGAAGGCGACCCGTTCGCTGGAGACCGATTTGACGTCGTCGCGCTCCTGGGCCGCGAGCTGGGCCGTGTTGACCGGGATCACCAGGTCCCGGAACGAGAAACGGAGCGCCGAATTCTCCCCGATGGGGACGCGCAGCGATGCCCCCAGATCCAGTCCCCACGACGTGGACGTGCGCGAGGTCCACTCGATCTCCCCGGGATGTTGCGCATCCATCTGCGCGAACGCATCGCGATGTCCCGGCGACAGATCGATGGTCTGCGTGAGTGCGACGGTGCCCAGGTTGTACGACAGCAGGCCCCGCCCGCGGTCCCACTCCGACAGCTTCATGCCCAGGCCGAAGCCGACGCCGTAGTAGTTCGTGCTGCGCGAAATGTCCTCGGGCGGTGAGAGCGCACCGGAGTAGCGCGCGACGGTTCCCGAATGGCCGCCGAGCAGCGTCAGGTAGAGGCCCGCGCCCCCGACGGGATTGTGCCGCAGCACCACTCGCGCCTCCGGGCCCAGGCTGGCGGTTTCCTTCCAGCGCGTCTGGCTCGGGAGGTCGGCGAGGGTCTTCCGGGTGACGAAGTCGTCGT
The DNA here is from genome assembly GCA_028819075.1 of Gammaproteobacteria bacterium. Classification (NCBI taxonomy): domain Bacteria; kingdom Pseudomonadati; phylum Pseudomonadota; class Gammaproteobacteria; species Gammaproteobacteria bacterium. The sequence continues at coordinate 71,411 of JAPPMM010000017.1, read as the reverse complement.
AGAGGGTGCCCACCAAACGCGAGCCCAGGCTGCCCTCCACGGACCAGCGCGGAACCTGGCGGATGATCGCGGCTTCGTCCTGGCCCGCAAGCGCCGCGGGTGTGGACGCGGCAGACGTCAGGAGCACCAGCAGGATGCCGAAAGGTGTCGGATGGCGCGCGCATCGCCGGTCACGAGACGTCGCGGCGGCGGCGCGCTTCTTCAATCCTCGACGTTGAATCCATCCCCTCATTCCTAATGATGGACGTGTCCGATGGCGTGGGACAAGGTTGGGCACATGGCCAACAATCGGTGACGGGCCCCCGCGAGACTGCCCCTGGCACGGTCCGCGATTCGTTCACGACGCGGTCACCGCACCTCGAAGAACGCGCTGTCGGCGCTGAACGCCGAGAACACGCCCAGCGCCCCGCGCACGTTCGACGGGGGTTCGTTGAGATCCCGGGAATCCTGGTTGAGGCCTTCGTAGAGGTCGGCGTACTCTTCGTTGACCCGATAGAGCTTCACCCGATGACGACCGAACCAGGACAGCGAGCGGGCGCTGACGAGCGCGCTGTCACCCGCGGTCGGGCGCTGGACGAAGCGCCGCGCGAATCCTCCCCCGAGCGGGCTCTCGGCAAAGGGCGCCGGATCCGCCTCGATGTTGTCGACCACAACGTAGTGGAGCGCGTTGGCGGAGTTCTCCCAGCGCGCCACCAGCGCGCCCTCCGCTCCCGGCTGGAAGCCGCCGCCCCGGACGCCGAACTGCGGGGGCGCCATGACGGTCGCCGACAGCGACAACCCCCGCGGCGGGACCGGAACGACCGTCTCCGCGGTCGCCGTGCGGCCGCCGTGGGAGGCTTCCAGGGTGAACACATCTCCGACTTCGACCAGAAGGTCGTCACCGGGATAGTGATAGCGGCCCGGCTCGCCCTCCGTGGGACTGAGGTCGAACCGTTCCCCATCGCGGAAGATCGCGATGCGGGCGTCCGCGATCGAGGCGGCGACCGCGGTGGAGTCGGCGTCGATGGGGAGCACCCCCGTCACGGTGACCTCGGTGACGGGCTCTCCGGCGAAGAGAAACGCCTGCACGACGAAAGTGTCCGGGATCTCGGGCGCGAAGGCCAGGTCGTCGTCGCAGGCGGTGGCCACGCCCAGCGCAATAACCGTGATGAACAACGAAGCAATTCCATTCCTCATGATCGTTCTCCTCTACCGAAAGCCCGCGCGAACGCCGATGCTGGGCGTGAATCCGAGCGTTGTGACGTCCGTGACGAGCATGGGCAGGTCCGTCAGGTCGAATTGGCGATACCACACGTTGTTGCGGCCGTAGACGTTGAAGACCGACAGGTTCACCTCGTAGAAGAACTCGCGCACCTCGAAGCGGCGGCTCGCGGCCAGATCGAGGCGGTGATAGGCGGGCAGGCGCTCGCCGTTCTTCGGGCCGACGTGGATGTAGTTGACGGTGCGCCCGTCCAGCAGCGTGATCGGGTACTGGGCTTCGGGCACCGTGTACGGCTTGCCGGACCCGTAGACCCATCCGCCGGTCAGCGTCCAACGGCCAAGCTGGTAGCTGCCGACGGCCTTGACCTCGTGGCGCTGGTCGTGGCTGGCGGGAAACGCGAACCCGTCGTTGAACCCGTCCAGCTCGTGCTCGACGTTCGCGAGGGTATAGCCGATCCAGCCGGTTAGCGCGCCGCGCTTCTTCTGCGCCAGCAGCTCGATCCCCCGGGCCGTGCCCGTGCCCTCAAAAAAGAGTTCGGCGAGTTGCTGACCGGGCGCCCGCCGCGACCGGGTCGAAAACTGTGCGACGCCTCCCAGGTCGCGCACGTAGGCTTCGACGTCGAAGAGATAGTCGTCGGTTTCGTAGCCGATGCCCGCGATCCAGTGCTCGGCGGAGGACGGCGCGATGTTGTCGCCGGCGAGGATCCAGAAGTCGCGGCTTCCCTCCAGGATGTCTTCGTTCTCCACCCGCTTCACGAACTGGTTGTAGCGGCCCCAGGCGCCGGTCAGGGAGAGTTGATCGGTGAGGGAATAGCGCGCCGACGCGCGCGGTTCCCAGTAGGTCCGCCCCGTCCCGTCGTAGTTGGTCACCCGAAGCCCTGCCGTCAGGTCGGCGCGCGCGGAGGGCGTCCAGGAATGCTGGAGATATCCGGCCGTGAGGTTGCTCTCGCCGTCCAGGTTCAGGGTCTGCGCCGAATCGCCCCTCAAACGCGTCAGGGCGTACCCCACGTCGCTCCGGGTGAACTGGGCCCCGAACCCGATCTCGGAGGACGGGAAGGGCCGCCAGGTGTTGTCCAGGCGGGCCGTCAGGTCCTTCACGCGGTTGTCTTCGTCGAACCCGCGCGCGAACTGCGAGGAGGCCACGTCGAGGGTCGCCTCGGAGAAATACTGCGAGTACGCGAACAGGGCGTCCGTCGCCAGCCGGCTGCCCCACTGCCGGGCCCAGCGGCCGCTCACGCCGCGGTTGCCCCAGTTGGAGAGGTCCGCCCTGTCCGGGGTCAGCCGCCTGTCACCCGCGGGGGTCGTGATCTCCTGGCCGAGGGTCGACTTGTCCAGGCGGTCCTCGCCGCCGTAGACGGAGAGCGTCAGGACATCGTTCGACGTGGGCAGGACGGTGAGCTTCGAGTTCAGGTCGTAGAAGTAGAAGTCGGGCTCGAAGGTCTGTTGCTGGAAGTTGCCGAAGCGGCCGAAGCCGTCCCCGAAGCCCGCACCCGGCCCAGGCAGCCCCGCGTCCGCATCGTCGGCTCCCTCCAGGGTTCCGAAGATGTCGTTGTACAGGCCGGTTCGCATCAGATCGGTGTAGGACCGGCGCGCCGAGACCAGCCACGACCCCTTCCCGCCGAGCGGGACTTCGGTCACGGCGCGGGCGCTCAGGAGGTTGAGCCCGCCCGACATGCGGAATTCCTCCGGGTTCCCCGACTTGCCGACCATCTCGACGACGCTGGAGGTCCGTCCTCCGTACTGCGCGGGAAAGCCCCCCTTGAAGAGGCGAACGTCCTGGACGGCATCCGAATTGAACGCGCTGAACACCCCGAAGAAGTGGTCCACATGGTAGACGGTCATGCCGTCCAGAAGCACCAGGTTCTCGTCGGGCGTGCCTCCGCGGACGAAGAGACCGGAGGTGGCGTCGTTGGTGCCGCTCACGCCCGGAAGAAGCTGGAGCGCTCGGAAGACGTCGGTTTCCCCGAGCGAGGGAAGCGTCCCCAGCCGCTGCGGGGAAAGCGCGATCTGTCCCGCCGCCTCTCCCTGCGCGACGATGTCGGTCGCGGTGGTCGCGGTCACGGTCACGCCGTCGATCTCGATGGCGCGCGGCACGAGGAGGACCGAGAGCTCGCGGCCCGTCTCGGTACTGAGCGCGACCTCCCGGGTCTCGTAGCCCAGGTGCTCTACCCGCAGGACCCGGTCGGTCGCCTGGGGCAGACCGATCAGGACGAAGCGGCCGAACTCGTTGGTGAATGCCCGGAACGCGTGGTCGTCCACGGACACCAGCACGTTGGGCAACACTTCGTTGCTGACCGAGTCCCGTACCGTGCCGACCAGGTCGACCTGCGCCGCGGCCGGACTCGCGCCCCACGCCAGGCTTGCCGCAATCAGAGTCAGCGCGCGGCCGAACAGCCCGGTCTTCGGCAGGCTCGCCGGTATGACGTTCCCCCACCTCATCCCCCCCTCCTCGTCTCGGTTCCACTGCCCTTCCCGTTGAGGGAGACGATGTGCGGGTCCGAAAGGGTTGCCCCGGACGGTGGGCCCGGGGGGGGATCAGTTCACGGCGGCGACCAGCTCTCCGTCGCGAAGCTCGAGGACGGAACGGAAGCGGTCGCCGGGGCTCGCGTGCCCGTCGATCCGGGTGCGCAGGTAGTCGCCGGTGACGCCCGCAATCCGCTCCCGCGAGCCCTCCACCACGATGTCCGCGACGGTTCCGGCCCGGCTACGCCGGTAGCGCTCGTTCTTGGCCAGCGCCATCTCCCGGAGCACACGTGAGCGCGCCGCAGCGACATCGCCCGGTACCCGATCCGGCAGCTCGGCGGCCGCGGTTCCCGGGCGGACGGAAAACGGAAACACGTGCAGGTAGGTGTACGGAAGCTCTTCGACCAGCGCGCGGGTCTCCTCGAACTCTTCCTCGCCCTCGCCGGGGAAGCCCACGATGATGTCGGCGCCGAGCCCCAGCGGCCCCATTCTCCCGGCGATCTCAAGGACCCGGCGGCGATACGCCGCGCGCGTGTGCCAGCGCCGCATGAGCCTCAACACCTTGTCGGAACCGCTCTGCAGGGGGACATGCAGATGAGGGGCCAGGCGCCCCCCCGAATCGGCGAGCAACGCCAGCAGGGCGTCGTCGACCTCGGTTGCCTCGATGGATGAGAGCCGGATGCGGACCGGCACGGCGTCCAGCAGCAGGGCGCAGAGCTCCGCCAGCGTGGTACGCGGCTCCAGATCCCTCCCGTAGTGCCCGATGTGGATGCCGGTGATCACGAGTTCGGGGTGGACGCGCGCGAGCGCCCGGGCTTCCTTGACCACGTCGGCGGGCAGGCGCGAGACGGAAGCGCCCCGGGCCAGCCGGGTGGCGCAGAACGAGCACTTGCGGTCGCACCCGTCCTGCACCTTCAGCCAGGCCCGGGTGCCTCTGGCGTTGCGCAGCAGGGGCCCTTCCCCGGCCGACGGCGGACCGAAGGCCGGATCGACCGCTGCCAGGTGGCTCGCGAGCGCGAGCGCGTCCTGTCCCGGCACCACGCCGTCCACCTCCGGCATGCTCCGGTAGTCGTCCTCGCGCAGGGCAGCCGAACAGCCCGCCACCAGGATGCGCGCGCCCGGGTGCTCCCGCCTCAGCCGGCGCACAAGACGGCGGGCTTCGGCATCCGCCTGGTTGGTGACCGTGCAGGTGTTCACCACCAGCGCATCCGCCTCGCCGGGCCGAGCGACGGTGCGGGCGCCCCCGACCTCCAGCTCCTGGCGCATGCGCTCGGTGTCGTACTGGTTGGCCCGGCACCCGAAGGTGTGGAACCAGACGGCGGGTTTCGCCTGCCCGCCGCGGCTGGCGGCCTCCGAACGGACCGGGAGTCGGATCACGGATGCGCCGGGATGGAGAAGGCCGCCAGGGCGGGTTCGCTTGGGACGGCCCCTGGTGCGCGCAGCAAACACGATGACCGAAGGTGGTGTTGTCCCATGAGGTTGGCCTCGGAGTTCCGGTCGGTGCCGGCCCGCGCCGGCCGATCCCTGTAGCAGCATCGTGCCGCAGGATGATGCGGGTGTGCGCGAGAATAAGCTAGCTTGTGGCCATGACCTCGGGATACGGGCCGGCACTCCGCTTTGCACGCAGCTTCATGACGGGCTGGGCCCCGGTGGTGGAGCGGGAGATCCACATCGAGCGCGGCGGGCACCGACTCCCGGCTTCGCTGTTCCTGCCGCGCGCCGTGGTCCGCCGCGCCCGCGCGGAACGGCGCCGGCCGATCCCCGTCTGGGTGGTCCTCCACGGGATCACGCGCTCCGGACGGGACCACCCCTACCTGGTGCGGTTCGCACGCGCAGTTGCGTCCACCGGTCAGGCGGCGCTGGTGCCGGAGATCCCGGAGTGGCGGGAGATCCGGCTCTCCACCGAGGCGACGGCGTCAACGGTCGCCGCCTGCTTGCGCGCGCTGGAAGGTAAGCCGGTCCTCGCCTCCCGCCAGGTGGGGCTGGTGGGCTTCTCCTTCGGTGCCCCCCAGGCCATCATCGCTCCTACCGACCCGGCGCTCGCTGGGCGCATCGCCTGCGTGGTCGCGTTCGGGGGCTACTGTTCCGTAGAGGAGTCGTCCCGTTTCCAGTTTACCGGCACCCACGAACTCGATGGCCGGGAGGAGTCGCTTGCCCCCGACCCTTACGCGCGCTGGGTGGTGGGCGCGAACTATCTCACGCGCATCCCGGGGTACGAGGGCGCACAAGAGGCAGCGGAGGCCTTGCGGGCACTGGCCGCCTACACCGGCGACAACAACGTGCTCGCCACCGACCCCGGGATCGAGCCCGAGAGGTGCCGCCTGGCCGCCAGCCTCGCATCCCGCGGGCGGTCCGTCTTCGAGACGCTCGCCCCACCCGCCGGCGACCTGCCCGACCCGATGCGCGGCGGACTCGTGGCCGAGGGGCTGGGCGAAGTAATGGCGGGCATCCGGGAATTGAACCCCGTCCCGTATCTGCCGCGCGTGGACGTCCCGGTGCGGCTGGTGCACGGCACCGCCGACCAGCTCTTCCCCTACACCCAGACCATCAAACTGGGACGCGCCTTCCCGCCGGACGCAGACGTCACGACCACGGTCACCGGCCTCTTCGCTCACGCCTCGGGGCGCGAGCGCACCGCCCTCCTGCACACGGCTTCGGAGGCGTTGCGCTTTCTGAACGCGCTCGCCAGCATCTTCCGGCTGATGTAGCCCGGCCGCTTCCCTCGACCCCGGTCAGGATCTTGACTCGCGCGAACACTCCGGCCCAACCCCGGTCGACGACCTCGTCGGTCTCGGGCTGGGTGCGGCGCGCGGGCGGCATCCGCTGGTTCATCCGGCGCTTCGGCTTCGCGCAGCTCTTCCTGAAGCCGGCACGCCGGGTACTGGCCCCACTGATCCTTCCCATGCTCCGGGAGCGCTCCGTCGAATACCGCGGCGCATCCCATCCCCTGGTGTACGCCCGCCACAACGTGACCTGGGCCAATGAGCGCTGCGTGGAGCTGGCGCTGGCCCGCGCGCTGATGACGGGCATCCCGTCCGAGCGGCTCCTGGAGGTGGGTCACGTCACGCCGCACTACTTCCAGGGCGGCCACCTGGTCGTGGACAAGTACGAACCGGGGTCGCTGGAGGTCGACATCGTGGACTTCGCCCCCGCCGAGCGCTTCGACCTGATCCTCTCGATCTCGACCTTCGAGCACATCGCCTTCGACGAGCCCGGGGCGACCCCGGCCTCCGAGGCGATCGCCGCCAAGGTGAGCGCCGCCCTGAAGCGATGCCGCAGCCTGCTCGCGCCGGGCGGACTCCTGGCCATCACCGTGCCCCTGGGCTACAACCCCGCCCTGGACGCCATGATCGCCAACGGCGAGCTGGGGTGGGATCGCGCGACCTGGTTCAAGCGGTTCCCGCGCCGGCGCTGGCGCCAGGTATCCCGATCCGAAGCGGTCCGCTGCCGCTACGGCAGCCCCTACGCCTTCGCCAACGCGATTCTGCTTGCGGAATGGGAAGCCTGAGCTTCGCAGGTCGCCTTGCCAGCCCGCTTCGCCGCTCATAATATTGTCAGTTCTCAACAGTTATATCGTCAGTAGTCACCAGTATGGACGCGGGATGTCTTCGAAACCCGGATACCCATGACACACCACATTAAATCCCTCATCCGGCTGGTCCCGGACTTCCCCACCCCCGGTATCCGCTTCCGCGACATCATGGGACTAGTCGAGAACCCCGAGGGCTTCGAGCAGGCCACCAGGGCCCTGGCGCGGCGGTTCGCCCCGGAGACGCCGGACGCCGTGGCCGGCATCGAGGCTCGAGGCTTCATCTTCGGCGTCCCGGTGGCGCAGCGGCTCGAGGTCGGCTTCGTGCCGGTGCGGAAGGCCGGGAAGCTGCCCGGCGAGGTGGTGGGCGCCGACTACGCGCTCGAGTACGGCACCGGGCGCCTGGAGATGCAGACCGGCTCGATCCGCGAGGGAATGCGCGTCCTGCTCATCGACGATCTGGTCGCGACCGGCGGGAGCGCGGCCGCCGCGATCGAGTTGATCCGCGGCATGGGTGGTGAAGTCGTGGGGGCCGGCTTCGTCGTGGATCTGCCAGAGCTACCCGGGCGGAAGCACCTCGAGGCGATGGGCGTCGAGGTCTTCGCCCTGTGCACGTTTCTCCACGCCGATCCCTGAGCCGTCCCGCTTAAGGCTCCAACTCAGCGGGCCCGAGGGAAGATCTCCGGCGGAGGCACGCGGAAGGCGCCGGGAAACTCGTCCTCCACCAGCTTGAGCTTTCCGGTCCAGTCCTCGATGTCGATGCGGTACACGGCGGTGCGCTTCAACTCGCCCTCCGTGATTGCGCGGTAGTCGCGGCCGGGCCGCAGCTCGGGCGCGTACTTGTCGAGGAGCATCTGCAGCGCCTCGCGCTCCTCCACGGGATCCTCCACCACGCTCCCGTTCCCGAACGCCGTGACGCTGGCGAATTCGACGCTGAACTCCAGCGCCTCGTCCGCCGGCAGCAGGCGCCCCATCTCGAAGGCCGAAAAACACACCGGCACGGAACGGGACAGGGTGTCGCGGGTCAGCCCCGTGCGCGCGGTATGGATGTAGACGGCGTGCCGGGCGGGATCGTACACGAACAGGTTGCTGTTCACGAGAGGCTGCTCGCCGCGGGTCATGGCGAGGACCCCGACGCGTGCCTGCCGGATGAAGTCGCGGGTCCAGGCGTCGTCCCTGGCCCGGTCACGCCGGCGGATCTCGGTCCTGCCCCGTTCAGCCACTTAGATGTCCAGCTCGACGCCGATCCCGGCGGCGCGCGCCCGGTCGTAGACGAGTCTTGCCGTGGCCATGTCCTCGAGCGCCAGCCCCAGATGGATGGCGATGATGCGATCGCCCGCCGCCCGCCGTCCGACCTTGCCCGCGATCACGTCGCTCAGCTCGGCGCGGGGCGTCGGCGTGTCGCGGAAGTAGCCGCTCCCGCTCTGGTAGTAGGCAAACTGCGCGCTGTCGTCGGTGGTCAGCAGATCCGCCTCGCGAAACGCGTCCGCCTGCCAGTAGGAGTCGAAGTCCAGCGGGCAGGCGAAGGCGCCGGGCGAAAGCCATCCGGGCGGGATGGCGGGGTCGGGATCGAGCAGGATGGGGCCGCTGGTGATGACGATGTCCATCCCCCGCACCGCCTCCGCAACGGTTCCCACCGGCCGCACCTCGACGCCCATGCGCTCGCCCATCTCCTCGGCATAGGCGTGCATCACGGCCTGGTCGATGTCGTACGCGTGCACCCGCTCCACAGGGAACAAGGTGCACAGGGCCTCGAGGTTGCTGCGCCCCTGAACGCCGCAGGCGACGATGCCGACGCTCGCCGCATCCGGACGGGCGAGGTATTTGCCCGCCAGCGCCGACGCGGCCCCCGTGCGCATGGCCGTGATCCAGGTCGCGTCCATCACCGCGAGCGGCAGCCCCGTCTGCGGGTCGTTCAGCGTGATCAGCCCGCTGATGTAGGGCAGTCCGTGAGCGGGATTGTTGGGATAGGCCGAGATCCACTTGATCCCTGCGGCATTCTGACGCTCGACGTAGGCCGGCATCGCGTGCAGGAAGGAGTCCGGCCGCGGATGGATGCCCGGCTTGGGCGGCATTTCCACCCGGCCCGCCGCCTTCTCCCGGAACATGAACTCGAGCGCGTCGATGATCTCCGCCATGGAAACCCCGGCTTGCTCGACGTGGGCACGCGACAGGTAGAGGATGTTTCGCTGGGACATGACGCTGGTCTCGCGGGTGCGCGGGGATGGGGTCGGGTGACGGGAGCCTACTCGGGCGCCGGTTCCAGAACGCTTACCTCTTCCATGACGGCCCCTTCGAGGACGCCGTCGACCACCTCCATCCCTTCCACCACCCTGGCGATGATGGTGTAGTTGTGGTCGAGGCGGGGGTTGTCCACCAGGTTCACGAAGATCTGGCCGTCGCCGGTGTCGCGCCCCCGGGTCGAGATGCCGACGGTGCCGCGCACGTGCGAGCGCATGGTCAGTTCGTCGCGCGTATAGGGCCCGTCCCCGTGGTACTCGTTCGCCCCCGGGCTGCCCCCCTGGATGACGAAGTTGGGAACCACCCGATGGAAGGTGAGACCGTCCAGGTATCCTTCGCGCGCGAGGCGGACGAAGCGCGCCGTGTTGGCGGGCGACTCGAACGGGAGCAGCTCGAGGACGATCTCGCCGCCCCCGGCGATGCGGATCACGGCCCGGGAAGCGGCCATCTCGCGCATCTCCTCGAAGGTGGGCATCGGCGCCCGCTCCGGCGGCGAGGGACGAGCCCAGCGAAGGTCGCTTCCGGTCCACTCGTTGCGGAGGTATTCGGCGACCAGGGCAACCACCGGATCGTAGTCCTCCATGTAGGGCTGTACGCGATCGAGGTCGTCCAGGGAACCCAGTTCGCGTATCCTCTGCAGGAGTTCCAGGCGCACGTCCCGGTGGGTCTCCTTGCGATCGGCGCTCATGCGCTCGAGCGCGGCGAAGGCGGCCGGCAGCACGTCCGGATGCGGGCTTCCGGCGAGCGATCGGGCCGCCGTCAGCACCAGTTGCGGATCGTCCGCGCCCAGGGCGTCGAGGTAGACCGAGTCGGCGTCGTTGCCCACCAGCGGCGCGAGCCCGGCGATGGCCGCCTCACGCACGTTCCAGTGCTCGTCACCGGCCAGCGCCAGGAGCGCGGGCACGAGTTCCAGGCGGGCCGCGGCGCGCGCGGCGTACATGCGCATCTGCCAGACCGGATGAGCGGAGAATGCGGGCAGCCGGCGGGCGGCCGTGAAGGACGACACCGCGGCCAGCGCCACCAGGCTGCGCGCCGCCCGGTGCCAGTCGCCGGCCGACACGGAATCGGCCCGCTGGGCCAGTGCGTCGAGAGGCGTCAGAGCGGTCTCCGGCGGACAACCGGCGAGGCGGTCGATGGCCTCCAGAGCCACGTGCGCGCTCGGGTCCTGGAGCAACGCCGCCAGCTCCACGCACGCCTGGCTGCCGTCCACACGTTCGCTCAGCGCTCGCACGGCCTCCACCCGCACCAAGTGACTCGTGTCGGCGAGCGCCTGCGCGAGCGGAGCCCGCACCTCGTCGAGCGCGCCTTCCCCGATGGCGAGGACGGCGAGGCGTCGCACCTGCGCGTCCTCGTCCGCCAGCGCGGCCGCGATCACGTCTTCGGCGGGTCTTCCCGCGCTCACCAGTCCCGCCAGGGCGAGCCGCCGCACCTGCGCGCCCTCCTCGCCGTCCGCCCCGCGGTAGCCGGCCAACTCCGCGAGTGCCGCCAACACGAACGGGGGAGGCGTGAACTGCGACTGCGTGCGAACCAGGTTTTCCAGCGCGCGAGTCCCGCCTAGAACTACGGGGTGGGGCACCGACCGCAGGGTTACGGCCCCGCCTCCCGTGAGTCCCGCGACCAGATTCTCGAGCAGCAGGTCGTAGGCCTGCCGCACCTCATCGGCATCCCGGTACGAGAGCCGGCCCATCGCCTCCAGGACCGCGCCCCGCACCTCGGGATCCCTCTCGCGGGGCAGGTAGTTGATCAGCGCCGCCATCGCCCGGCGGGGGTCGCTGCCGGCAACCGCCTGCGCGCTGGCGTTGATGGCCTCGACCCTGATGTCGGCGTAGGAACTCTCCAGCATGGACCCGATGTCCACCAGAACCGCAGGATTCTCCTGGCGCCCCAGCGCGCGCACGGCGATCCGCTGCACCTCCGGGTCGGGCCAGGAGATTCCCTCGAGGAACGTGAAGTGCGCGGCGGGGTCGCGCGAACGGGAGTCCTCGGCCTCGAGGACGCGGTGCAGGATCTCCTCGCTCCCGGGGAGCAGCCGGACCTCCCCCGCATCCCCCCCGTCGCCGCACCCGGCGACCAGACCGCTGCCCAGGGTGACCGCGCAGATCAGGAATCCTCTGCGACCTGAGCGCCAGGCCGACCCGAAGCACCACAGTCTATCGAGCATCCCGTCCAACCCTTCCTTGCGTTTCGTTCCCGTTATGCCTGTCGCCCGACCCACCGCCCCGGCCGGGTACCCTGCATCGCCGCGCGGCGTTCGCCTGTGGCGAAACACGGAATAGATTAGAGTACGTAGCCCCGTTGACAAGAATCGCGCGCGCTGGTACCGCGATCCACGACCCCCGAAACCCCGGACGCGACACGATGGCGACCGCAATTCCGGCCACCGGTCTCGACACCCCGATCGCCGACCCGCTTCGCCGCGCCCTCCGCGGCCTGGGCGGCCGTGCCACCGTCGGTGACCTCATGGCCGCCACCGGACTCGCCCAGGCGGACGCCGAGTCCGGCCTCAAGGGGCTGCTGGAAACCTACCAGGGACACGTGGAGGTCGGGGAAGAGGGCGATATCGTGTACGCCTTCCAGCGCCGCCTGCTGCGACGCGACCACACGCCCTTCTGGATTCGCTTCCGGACGGCCGCGGCGCGCGTGCTCAAGACCGCCTTCAAGATCTGGATCGTGGTCATGCTGGTGGTCTATTTCGTCGTCTTCGTGACCCTGCTGATCGCGGCCCTGATCGCCGCCTCCAGGGGGAACGACCGCAACGGCGGCTCCATCCTGGGCGGCGGACGGCGCGGCGGGGGCTTCAACTTTCCCTTCCTGTTCTGGATCTGGGCCCCGGACTGGCGCCTCGGCCATCCGTATTACGGCAACCGCTTCGAGCGCCGCAGCGGCAGGAAGGTGCCCTTCTACAAGAAGGTGTTCGCCTTCGTCTTCGGCCCCGACCGGCCGCGCGCGACCCTTCGCGACCGCGACCGCAGCGTCATCCGCCTCATCCGGGCGCGCAAGGGAACGCTCACCGTGCCTGAACTCGTACGCCACAGCGGGCTGACGGTCCCGGAGGCGGAGGAGGAGATGGGGCGGCTGATGGGAGCTTACGCGGGTGATGTGCACGTCTCCCGGGGCGGCGAACTGGTCTACAGCTTCGGCGAACTGCTCGTGAGCGCCCACGGCAAGGTCAGAGCGCGCGAACCCGCGCCCGCATGGCAGCGCCTGGAGAAGGCGGCCGAGTTCACCGGGAACAAGACCGGAACCAACGTGCTCATCGGTTCTCTGAACGGGTTCAACCTGCTGGCGGCTCTCTCCGCCCCGGTGCTGATCTTTCCCCCGCTGGGTCTGGGGGGACTGGGGGCCGAGATCGGCCTGATCTGGGTGCCCGCGGTCTTCAGCACGCTCTTCTTCTCGGTGCCGCTCGGCAGATGGGTGGGGCACCGGGTCGAGAACGCCCGCCGACGCCTGCGCAACGTGCGCAAGGTGCTGCTGGGGATGGTCTTCCGGCAGAGCCTCGGGGGCGGAGCTGCGCTCTCGGCGGAGCGCGCCACGGACGATGTGCGCATCGCGCTGGTCGACCCGAACATCGGTGCGGCCGATGTGCGCAAACAGCTCCAGGGCATCGCCGCCGAGTTCGACGCCGAGGTGGAGCCCGCCGACTCCGGCCAGATCATCTACCGCTTCCCCTCGATTCGCTCGGCCCTCCTTGGAGGAGAAGAGGTGCGGTCCGCCCTCCGCCTCGACAAGCGTTCGGTCGGACGCGTGGTCTATTCGAGCGCGGACACCCCTGAGGAGGAGTCGGCCAGGGCCATGGCCAACTTCGACCGCGAGCTGCGCAAGTCCGTGTCCGCCCCCGACTCGGTGCGCTACCTGGACGACCTCGAGCTCGCCGGCATCGAGACTCCCTCCCCCTCGGGACGTCAGGTGAAGCCGCGGCGTCGGGCAGGGCCGAGGCGCCCGCACAGGTGGTGAACCGCTCGAGCCGGACGGGTCTGCGCCCGCCGGGTGCAGTGCGTCCGGCCGGGTCGATGGCTGCGCTCCTGCTGGTCGCCTCCCTCCCGTTGCTCCTCATCCCCGGGTCTCTGGCCGCGCAGCAGAACGACGGCGGCGGCGTCCCCGCGCTTGCGGTCGTGCCCCACGCGGAAGCCCCGGAGGCGCGCGCCCTCCGAACGCCCACCGACATCCGGATCGACGGCCGGCTGGAGGAGGCGCCGTGGAACGACGCGGCTCCGGTGACGGAGTTCACCCAGATGGACCCTGACGAGGGCTTCCCGGTCAGCGAGCGCACCGAGGTCCGATTCCTGTACGACGACGACGCGCTCTACGTGGGCGCGAGGCTGCTGGACTCGGCGCCGGTCACCACCCGGCTCGCCCGCCGTGACGCCGGGGTGCCCGACTCGGACTTCTTCACCCTGACCGTCGACAGTTACCACGATCACCGCACCGCCTATCGCTTCTCCACCAACCCCTCGGGGATGAAGCGCGACGAAGTCCTGAGCGGCGGCTCCGGCATCTTCGGGGGAGGCAGAGGGGACGGCCGCGGAGACGGCTCCTGGGACCCGGTCTGGGACGTCGCCACTACAGTCACGGACGAGGGCTGGTTCGTGGAGATGCGCATCCCCTTCAGCCAACTGCGCTTCAGTACGGCCGACGACCAGCTGTGGGGTCTTCAGATCGAGCGCACCATCAATCGCAACCAGGAGCGCGCCGTCTTCTCCTTCACGCCAAAGCTGGAACCCGGCGGCGTGGCCCGATTCGGGCACCTCTCCGGAATCGCCGGCGTCGCTTCCGGACGCAGGCTCGAGATCCTGCCCTACGCAGGGCTGAGCGCCGAGTACATTCGCCGAACGGCGCCGGCCGACGTCGCGTTCGACAACCCGTTCCGCTCGGGCTCCGACTACTTCGGGCGGGCGGGCGCCGACCTCAAGTACCGGCTGGGCTCGAACCTCACCCTCGACGCCACCGTCAATCCCGACTTCGGCCAGGTCGAGGTGGACCCGGCGGTCATAAACCTCACGGCCTTCGAGACCCGCTTCGACGAGCGGCGCCCCTTCTTCGTGGAGGGCGGGGAGATCTTCCAGTTCGCGCGCGGCGGACCCGGGGGCAGTACCGGGCGTCCCCCGACGGTCATGTACTCGCGCCGCATCGGCCGGCGGCCGCAGGGGCCGATGGCGTCGGACGCGGTCTTCTCGGACGCACCCACCTCGACCACCATCCTCGGGGCCGCCAAGGTCACCGGGAAGGTGGGGGACGGCTGGTCGGTCGGGCTGCTGGAGGCTGTGACCGGGCGCGAAATGGCCCCCTACGTCGACGCCGTCGGGATCCGGGGCGAAGCCGAACTCGAACCCGCCACCAACTACCTGGCGGGCCGCGTGCGCCGCGACCTCCGGGACGGCCTCACCCAGCTGGGCGCCATGGCCACGGCCGTCAACCGCAACCTCTCCGGCAGCATCCTGGGCGACCGCCTGCACTCTTCGGCGTATGTCGCCGGGGTGGACTTCATCCACGAGTGGGAGGACCGCTCCTGGCGCATCAACGGCGCCCTCTCGCAGAGCCTCGTCTCGGGCAGCGAGGCGGCCATTATGCGCACACAACATTCCTCGGCCCGGTACTTCCAGCGCCCCGACGACAACCGCGTGCTGGACCCCGACGCCACCTCGCTGGGCGGTCACTACGCCATGTTCGACGTGAACAAGCAGTCGGGATCGTTCACGGCGCGCATCGCCATGGCGAGCATCAGCCCGGGCTACGAGGTCAACGACATCGGCTTCCAGACCGAAGCCGACCGCATCATGCTCGACACCCACCTCACCTGGCGCCAGCCGCGTCCCGGAAGCTGGCTGCGCAACTGGTCGGTGTCCGGCGGCCCGGACGGGAAGTGGAACACGGCCGGCGACCGCCTGCACTCGGAGTTCAACGCCAACCTGAACTGGCAGTGGCTGAACTACTGGGGCGGCTCGGTCCGAGGGGTCATCCGCGCTCCCACCGACAACGACCGCCTCACCCGCGGCGGCCCCCTCGCCCGTGAACCCCAGTCCTATGCCGGCAACGCGAACCTCTCCTCCGATTCCCGGCAGCCCGTGAGCGGACGGGCCAGCTACAACTGGGCCTTCGACGAAGCCGGATCCTGGAGCCACACCGGATCGCTGAACGTCACCTACAAGTCGGGCGAGAAGCTGGAGCTGCGTCTGGGTCCCAGGCTCACCCGCAGCTACGCCGAGGCCCAGTACGTGACCTCGCGCTCCGACCCGCTGGCCACCGCCACCTTCGGCCGACGCTACATCTTCGCGCCCATCGATCAGACCACGCTGGCGCTCGACACCCGGCTGAACGTCACCTTCTCGCCCACACTGACGCTGCAGGTGTACGCCCAGCCGCTCATCTCCAGCGGAGATTACGGGGGCCTGAAGGAGTTCCGGACCCCGGGAACCTTCGACTTCCTGCGCTACGGCGAGGACGCCGGCACGATGTACCGGCTCGACAACGGTGGCTTCCTGATCGATCCCGACGGCGCCGGCGGGGCCCCCGAAATCACCATCCGCGACCAGGACTTCAACGTGCGCAGCCTGCGCGGCAACGCGGTGCTGCGCTGGGAGTGGAGCCCCGGCTCGACGCTCTTCCTGGTGTGGCAGCAGCGCCGCTACCACCGCGCGCTGCGGGACGCCTGGGACCCGCTCGCGTCCGACGGCATCGGCGACTTCGACTTCCGCTACGACGCCCGCGAACTGGTGCGCATCCGCCCGGACAACATCTTCCTGGTCAAGGTGAACTACTGGCTGAACCTGTGAGGGCTTGACAGCATTGCCTGCGGATGCGAGAGTGTGATGGCATTGCATGCACACTCGGATGACGCAAGATGGCTCAACTCACGGTTCGCAAGGTGCCTCATCAGATCATGGACGCCCTGAAACAGCGCGCAGCCGCCAACGGACGGTCTGCCGAAGCCGAACACCGGGAGATTCTGCGCCGAGCGCTCCTCCCGGCCGAAGGGAACTTCGGCGAGCGCGCCAAGTCTTTGCGGCAGCGGCTCCACTCCTGCATCGACAGCACCGACACGATCCGCGCTGACCGGGACCGGGACGCGCCTGAGTGAGAGGGTACGTCGTCGACGCAAGCGTGGCGGTCAAGTGGCTGGTGACCGAGCCCCTGTCTGACGAAGCAGCCACCCTGCTTGACCCCGGCGTAACGCTCCTGGCCCCCGATCTGCTGTTTGCGGAGGCCGCCAGCGCGTTGTCCGCCAAGTGCCGGCGAGGGGAGATGGACCGCGAAGAACTCGCGGAGACCGTGAACCTGTTGCGTGCCGCGCCTGTCGCCTCGCCGCTCTCAATGCGCCAGCTTGCCGCCTCGAGCGCCCGGCTGGCCGCCGACCTCGGTCACGCCGTCTACGACTGCTTCTACCTCGCGCTGGCGATTGCCGAAGACTTCCCGGTCGTCACCGCTGACACGCGCTTCTACGACAAGGTGCGGAAACACCCCTATCTGGGGGACCGGGTCGTCCACGTCGCCGATATGGACGTGAGCACGTAGCCACCTGGACGTTAGGGCGCAATCACCACGCGAAACCCGATGAACTCGCGCCTCACGTCCGGCCCCGCAGCGCCCCGGATGGCGGCGCGCACATTGCGCACGGGATCGGCGAAGGATCCGCCGCGCATCACCCAGAGGGGGTCGGCGTCGAGCCCCTCCCGGTCGTCCGCCTCGTCGTAGGGGTAGGGCTGCCAGGGGCTGCGGGTCCACTCCCAGACGTTGCCGCTCATGTCGCTCAGACCGTGGACGCACTCCGGGCAGGCCACTTCTCCCACGGGCGCCGGCCTGCCTGTCGCGAAGTTCGCCCTGTCCCGCCGCAACTCGTTTCCCCACGGGAAGATGCGCCCGTCGCCGCCACGGGCCGCCTTCTCCCACTGCGCCTCGCTCGGCAGGGTCACGCGCCAGCCCTCGGCCAGCAGCGCGCGTAGCTCCGGGGGCGTTGCCGGGGATTCGCGCAGAAGCTCCTCCAGCCATCGGCAGTACGCCAGGGCGTCGGGCCAGGAGACGAAGGACACGGGATGGAGCGGCGACCCGGCGAGAGCCTGCGGGTCGACCTCATGGCCGGCCGCTTCAACGAAGGCCGCGAACTGGGCCACCGTCACCTCGCTGCGGCCGATGAGGAAGGGCGGCACATCGACGACGCCCTGCGGGCGGTCGGCACTCCAGCGCTCGACGTCGTAGGCGAGGGTGTCGATGCCGGGATCGCTCCCCATGAGGAAGGGTCCTTCGGCGATCTCCACGAACCCCAGCAGCGGTGCGTCGGGCAGATGGCCGAGGTCGGCGCGGTAGCCGGTGAGCTCGGAAGAGGGAGTCGCGAACTCCGCGGATGCGGGTGCGATCCCTTCGGATTCCCGGGCTCCGGGCTCGCCCCGCTCCATCTGCCTCCGATAGTCCAGCCACACGCCCACCAGGATCAGGCCCGCCGCCGCGAACGCCGCCAGGAGCCTCATCGGGCCTCGATTCCCAATCTCATTGCACCTCCGCTTCATCGCTCATTGCACCTCCATCCCCAGCCGCTCACACGCAAACTGCCAACCATGGCTGCAGGCGCGCTCCAGAAGATCCCGCTCCGGCATATCGACCAGATTAAGGCCTCCCTGGCGCAGCATCAGCCTGAGATCCAGCGGGCGCGGCGGCGCGCGACTCACCACCGACGGATCGAGCAGGTTCACGCAGCCGGCCTGGAATTGCGCCTCGCACGCCCGCGCGAAGAAGCCCAGCGCCAGCTCCGCGTCGGGCTCCACGATCCGGCCCTCCACGTAATGCGCGCCCAACTCGTTGCACGCCCATCCCGCGTTGTTGGCGCAGTAGCTCGCCTCGATCTGCACCAACCGGTCACAGGCGCCTGCCCGGCCCTCCTCACACGCCTCCTGCCAGAACGGCAGCATGTCGCCCGGGTGGAGGCCATCGGTGCGCCCGGTCGCGGTCATGACGGCGAAGAAGGTCGTCCATGCCACCATGTGTACCAGGTTGGCTGTCGCCCACCGGACCTCGGTGAGGCGCCGGATGCGCGGACGGCTCTGGAGTGAGCGCACGAAGCGGTCGATCAGCGGCACGCTCAGGTTGAGCAGCGGCACGCACAGCAGCTTGTCGTAGAAGGTCGGGGCACCCACCGCCTCGAGAAACCAGAACAGCCCGAAGACCCCGGCGCCGTAGAGGGCTCCGAAGATGGCCTTGCCGGTGCGAGTGCGCGGTGAGGTCGAGGGGTCCGTGACCAGCAGGTGCAGCCCCAAGAAGACGGCGGCCGGAATCTCGGAATCGATGAAATACGGGACCCCGGTCGCCGCCCCGTAGAGCGCGCTCAGCCCGAAGAGCGCGGCTGCGGCGAACCCCGACACCAGGGTGACCCGGAAGAAGTACATCAC
This sequence comes from Gammaproteobacteria bacterium, assembly GCA_028819075.1. Lineage (NCBI taxonomy): Bacteria > Pseudomonadati > Pseudomonadota > Gammaproteobacteria > Gammaproteobacteria bacterium. The sequence goes on along the minus strand of JAPPMM010000017.1, from coordinate 52,604 downwards.
CACCAGGCCGAGCCCGAACAGCAGCAGGTAGATGGCGGGGACAAAGGTGAGGGTGGTGGCGATGTCCTGCCCCCACGTCAGATCGCTCGTCCCCGTCGCGATCAGCACCAGCGAAAACAGTCCCAGCGAGAACGCCGAGGGGTTGAAGATGTGCGTGCGCCGGCCCCCGCGCCGCCACTGCACGAACGCCTTCCCCAGGAAGCCCGCCGCCACCATCAGGAACTGCAGGTAGAACCAGTCGTCCGTGAACCAGAGGAAGAGGTTGGTGCTGAAGATGATGGGGAAGGGCCCGAAGCCGAGCACGTAGCGCTCGCCCCGCGACCACGCGAGCAGCATGTCGAACGCGTAGGCAAAGATCAGTTGCGCCAGCAGGAGCCCGGCGAAGTCGTAGACCGGACGCCAGTACCAGCCCCAGACCGCGAACACGGTGAGCTGCACAAGGGCCTGCAGATAATGCTGCGGGCGCAGGACGACCCGGAAGCCGCGGGACGCGCCGGCGCGCGACAGCCTCGCGAACAGCACCCCCTGCCAGACCAGCAGCCCGGCCACCGCCGCCAGGAACGCGAAGGTGAGCCGGGCGTTGTCGGCGACCCGCGGCGCAAGCGAGAGGAGAAGGAGGCCGAGCGTCAGGACGAGCGGGACGAGGAAGACGCGGCGGAGGTCTGGAGCCTGAGAGCCGGGCCTCACGGTCGACTTCGGCGGCCCGGGTCCCGGCTCGGTGCTCGCGTCCCGGCGGCGCCTTCGCCTGCGTTTCGCTGCGGCCATGATCCAGGAGGGTCTGCCGCCTCCTCAGCCCGGCGGGCGCTGCGCTCCCGTCTCCGCGGGCAGCCCCAGCAGGCTCCAGTCGTTCCAGGAGCCGTCGTAGAAGCGGGTCTCGTGGCCCATCAGGCGCGAGACGAAGTAGTTCACGCTGGCGCGCATCCCGATGTAGCAGTAGCTGATGACGGTCTCGTCCGGGTCGATGCCCGCGCGCCGGAAGAGGGTCTCCATCTGTTCGCGCGAGACGAAGCGCGGTTCCTCGCGCGAGACCATGAACTCCTCCCAGTAGACGTGCCCGGCACCGGGGATGTGCCCCGGACGATAGGTGCCGTCGCGCCCGTTGTCGGCGCCCGTGTACTCGTTGTCGGGGCGGCCGTCGAGAAGGGCGTAGCCCGTCTGGCCGCGGCGTTCGTCCACCCATTCCGCGTCCACGAACACATCGTCGCGCACGCGTGGCTCGAAGGCGCCTCGTCCGCCGGAAACAGAGCCCGTCGCTACATCCCGTCCCGCTTCCCGCCACGCGAAGAGCCCGCCGTCCAGGATGGAGACCCGCTGATGGCCGAGGTGCTCGAGGGTGACGAAGGCGCGCGCGGCCGGGATGGGCGTGCCGTAGAGGACGACGTGCAGGTCGTTGGAGATGCCCGCCTGCCGGAACACCTCGACCACCTGCTCCAGCGGAGGAAGTTCGACCAGCCGCTCACCCACCTGGGTCACGATCTCCTGGTAGGGGAGGAAGCGCGCGCCCGGAATGTGCCCTTCCAGGAACGTCGACTCGTCGTACTCGACGTTCAGGAGCAGCAGACCGGGATCGTCGAGACGCTCCGCGAGCCAGTCCTCGGTTACGAGGAGAGGATGGGTCTGCTGTGCCAGGCCGGAGGCCGGCAGGAGCACGGCCACCAGTGCCAGCGCCCGTAATACGCTCTGTTGCTTGATCCGCATGGTCCTGCTCCGTGTCAGTTGTTTGTTCTGCCGGCCGCGGCCGCGCGCCGCTTGCGGCCCATGTAGGAGCGAAGCGCCGGGGGCAGCGATCCGATGCGCGCGGCCCGCTCGATCTGGTTTGCGACCCCGTCTTCGTACTCGCCCAGCCGTACGAAGGCGCCCCCCTCGTGTGCCGCCACCGGGACGCCGTCCCGGTAGACCACTCGGCTTCTGGTGCTCTTCGCGATACGCGGGCCCGGTGCGAGGATGCCGGTGAGGTTGAGCGGGTCGGCGGCGCTGACCGGGACCGGCCGGCCGGAAGGAGTCCTCCGGCGGATGCGGCGCAGCAGGCCCACCGCCTCGGGGAGCGCGAACTGCTCGCCGGACACCCCGTTAACGAAGCGGCCACCGCGCACGTCGCCCCTCGCCTCCATGCGGCGGAGCGCGCGCACCAGCTGCCACCAGGGGAGCGTGCGCGGCTCGTTGTCGAGCAACCGGCGGAACACCACCCCGTAGCGGCGCAGCAGAACGCGGGCTATCGACGCGGCGCGCGCTTCCTCCCCCGCCCCTCCCCCGCTGTCGGGCAGGTCGCGGCGCAGAAGCGACCACCGCCCCGCCGAGTCCACCCCGAAGGCGACCGACGACCGGCGGCGGCCGCGGCGACCGAGGCGGCCTCGCGCGCCGACCACACTGGCCGCCCGGGACGAGCGCCCCGCCGGCCCGAGCGGCTTGCGCCGGTCGGAGGGCACGAGCAGCGCGCGCAGCCCTGTGAAGCTGTCCGCGGTGGCCAGGCCGGCGGCGACCAGCTCGCCCAGCGCCTCCTCCACCCGGGTGGGCAGCAGGCCGGACGCACCCACCAGCTCGTGGAAGAAGGAGGCGCCGCGATCGGCCAGCACGTCGTGCACGGCCCGTCCGTGGGCGGAGAGGAGGGAGGCGGCGCCGTTGGTCGAGGGATCTCCGCCGGGGCGCAGCCACACCTCCATCCGGCTGCGGTCCAGGAAGGCGATCGGGGTCGCGGGAAGCGGCCCGCGCATCGAGCGACCGTTCCCCGCCGGCGGAGAGATGCGCGCCCACGTGACGCGTCCCGCCAGACAGACCGCGTCCAGCAGCCCGGGGTCGTAGCTTGTGACCCGCCGGCCGAGGACGTCCGCCTCCCACGCGCCCGCGCAGGTCTCGAATCCCTCGAGCTGGGCGAGCACGCCGGCCAGCCCCTCCACCCCCGCGGCCTGCTCGCCCTCGGCGACCCTCTGCCACGCGAACAGGAAACGCATGAAGTCGGCCTGCGACACCGGCCGGATTTCCGCCCGCAACCGGTTCAGGGTGTAGCGATGGATGCGGGCGAGCAGGCGGCGTTCGCACCACTCCACCCCCGCGTCCGGGCTGGTGAAGGCCCCCCGCAGCACGAAGCCCTCGGCCTCGAGCGCGAGCAGCGCCGCCTTCACCTCCGGTTCGTCCACCGCGAGCGCTTGCGCCATCTCGCCGGCCGTCACCGGGCCGCACAACTGCAACCGCCCGCGCACCAGCTCGCGCACCGCCTCCTCCCGGCTCCACTCGCGCGCGGCCAGGTCGGCAGGCGGAGTCAGAGCCGGCTCGAGCCGCACTTCCGCACCCGCCGCCGCAAGCACCTCCGGCAACCGCTCGGCGCTCACCCACCAGGCGAGGGCGTCCGAATCGACCGAACTGCCGGCCTCACCCACTTGCAGCCGCCCCGCCCGTCCGGTCGCGCACAGCTCCTCGAAGAGGCCCTGCCACGAACGTCCATCCCCTTCCGCGCCCCGGTTCCCCTGCTCCCCTTCGGCGGTCGTCAGTACCCCCGCCGTCAACAGCGCGTCGTGCAGTTCGTCCGCATCGCGCGGATCGGGCCACACCTCCTCGCGCACGCGCTGGATCGCCGCCGGGTCGAGCGCGCCCAGCTCATCCGCGGACGAGGGCTCGAACGCGCGCCTTGTCTGCACCGCCCGCGCGCGCCGCTCCTCCAGCGGGGCATCGTCCAGGAACGAATACGGGGCCGAGTTGAGGATCTCGTGGCTGAGCACCGAGGGCTCGGGGGTGTCGCGCGTGACGTAGCGGATCTCCCCCGCCAACACCCGCCGCAGCACGGCGTCGAGTTCGCTCATCGCCATCGCCTCTTCCAGGCAATCGCGCATCGTCTGCCGGACGAGGGGATGATCGGGGATCTCGCGGTCGCCGCCGATGTTCTCCAGGCACGCGGCCGCGTCCGGGAAGGCCGCCGCCATCAGGTCGTCGGCCTCCATGCGCTGCAACTGGGGCGGCACCTTCCGCCCGGCCCGGTTGCGCAGCACAGCCAGCGAGATGGTCGCGTTCCAGCGCCAGCGGGTCGGGAAGACCGGCGAGTCGATCAGCGCCTGCACCAGCGTCCGCTCGAGCGTGTCCGGGTGCACGTAGCGGAAGACATCCTCCAGGGGGAAGGAATGCTGGGGTCCGAGCGAGAGCAGCACGCCCTCCTCGGTGGCCGCGGCCTGGAGCTCGAAGTTGAACTGGCGGCAGAACTTCTTGCGCAGCGCGAGCCCCCACGCCCGGTTCACCCGCGAGCCGAAGGGCGCGTGCAGGATCATCTGCATGCCCCCGGCCTCGTCGAAGAAGCGTTCGAGCACCAGCGTGTCCTGCGTGGGCAGCGCTCCGAGGATGTGCTTCGCCTCCCGCAGATAGTGCTGGATCTGGCGCGCGGCCGAGTCCGAAAGCCCGAGTTCCTCGAGCCACTTCGCGGCCGCATCCTCCTGCTCCCCGTCCAGGCGGGCCTCGACATCCGAGCGCAGCCGGGCCACCGCGGTCGACAATTCCGCGCTCCGCCCGGGCGCCTCTCCCAGCCAGAACGGGATCGTCGGCGGCTCCCCGTGCGCGTCCGCCACCCGGACGGTGCCGGAATTGACTTGGAGAATGCGCCAGGAGGTGTTGCCCAACTGGAAGATATCGCCCGCGGAACTCTCGATGGCGAAGTCCTCGTTGAGGGTGCCGATGAAGGTCTCTTCGGGATCGAGCACCACCCGGTAGTCGGCGTTGTCGGGGATGGCGCCCCCCGCCGTGATCGCGGTGAGGCGGGCCGCGCGCCGGCCCTTGATGCGCCCGTTGACCCGGTCCCGGTGCACCAGCGCCCCGCGCCGGCCGCGCCGGGTGACGAAGCCCTCGGCCACCATCTGCACCACCTCGTCGAAGTGGGCGCGCGCCAGCTCGCGGTACGGGTACGCGCCGCGCCAGAGGTGGTAGAGGTCGTCCTCGGACCAGGGCTCGCACGCGGACTCGGCCACGGTCTGCTGCGCCAGCACGTCGAGCGGCTGCGGCATCATGACCAGCCGGTCCAGTTCCCCGTCGTTCACAGCGCGCACGAGCGCAGCGCACTCCACCAGGTCGTCGCGGGAGAGCGGGAAAAGGCGGCCCTTCGGAGTGCCGCGCACGGTGTGCCCGGAGCGCCCCACCCGCTGCAGGAAGGTCGAGATCCAGCGCGGGGAGCCGATCTGGCACACCAGATCCACATGCCCGATGTCGATGCCGAGCTCGAGCGACGCGGTGGCCACCAGCGCCTTCAGCGTGCCCGCGCGCAGACGGTCCTCCGCGGACAGCCGCGCCTCCTTGGAGAGGCTGCCGTGGTGCGCGGTGACCGCCTCCTCGCCCAGCCGGTCGGTCAGCCGGGCCGCGAGCCGCTCCGCCATCCGGCGCGTGTTGACGAAGACGAGGGTGGTCCTGTGGGCCTCGATCGACTCGGTCAGCCGTTCGTAGACCTCCGACCATACCTCGTGCGACATCACCGCTTCCATGGGCGATGGCGGCACCTCGATGGCCAGGTCCATGGTGCGGCGATGCCCTGCGTCAATGATTTGGCAGCGCTCCGGATCGATCTCCGCATCCCGGTTCTGGCTCCCCAGCAGGAAGCGCGCGACCTCGCCGACCGGCTTCTGGGTGGCCGAGAGCCCGATGCGCTGCAGGGGCCGGCCCACGACGTGCCCCAGCCGCTCCAAGCTGAGCGCCAGATGCGATCCGCGGCGCGAATCGATCACGGCGTGGATCTCGTCCACGATCACCGTGCGCACGGTGCCGAGCATCGCCCGGCTGCGCTCGGCGGTCAGGAGCAGGTAGAGGGATTCCGGCGTGGTGACCAGAATATGTGGAGGGGTGCGCAGCATGGCGGCGCGGCGCGAGGAGGGCGTATCTCCGGTGCGTACCGCGGAACGGATGCGGACGCCGGGCAGCCCCGCGCCCTCGGCGCGCTCGCGGATGGCGGCGAGCGGCTCCTCCAGGTTCTTGTGGATGTCGGCGCTGAGCGCCTTCAGGGGCGAGATGTAGAGGACGCGAACCTCGTTCTCGAGACCATGCTCGAGCCCTTCGCGCAGCAGCTCGTCGATGGCGTTCAGGAAGGCGGCAAGGGTCTTGCCGGACCCGGTCGGGGCGGCGAGGAGCGTGTGGCGGCCATCGCGGATGGCGGCCCAGGCGCGCTCCTGGGCTGGGAGCGGCGGCCCCAGCGTCTCGGTGAACCAGCCGGCGACGATCGGGTGGAAGGGCAGGCTCATTGGCGAACCGTAACCCGGATGCCCGACACCGGCAACCGACATTAACATACCGTACGGGCGCTCATCGGGGATTCCGGACCTGGTACACGTCCTGGCGTCGGTGAGCGCGGAATCCGGCTCTCGCTCGACGGCGCGCTTCCCCGGGTCGCGATCTCTGCAACGTCAGGAGGATCGATGAAGTCAGCATGGTGCATGGCCGCAGCTACCGCGGCCCTCTTGTTCTCGACCCCTCTCGCCTCATACGGGCAGGATCCGCCCAGACCGGCTGAACCGCTCGACACGCCCATCCTGCTGAGGCTGGCGCCACCCGAGGGGCAGGTATCCCGCTACGCCCACTCCACGCAGGCGGAAGTGGAGAGCCCGATGATGCCGTCAAGCCCTGTCATGACCATGCGCACGTATCAGACGCGGACCGTGGTCGGGGTTGCGGACGAGGTGATCCGACTCCGGACGACCATCGACTCGACCTCCACGGCAATGCCGATGCCCGTGCCCGGGATGGAGATGCCGGACTTTTCCGGGAGTGCCATCACCACGGAAATGGACACACGCGGCCGGGTGCTCGGCGTCATTGACACCGAAGGCATGCCGGCGATCGCCGGATTCAACCCGGAGGACCTCCTCCAGCAGTCGGGCAGTTTCGTACTTCCCGAGGAGGAGGTCAGCCCGGGGGATTCCTGGACCCAGGACGTGCCGATGGAGTTGCCCATGGGTCCCGGGGGATCGATGTCCATGGGGATCGCAACGACGTACACCTTCGTCGGGTTGGACGGAAGCCTCGCAACCCTCTCGTTCGAGGGGCCCATCGAGATGGATATGGAAGTGGCGGGCGGAGGCATGACGGCCACCGGAACCATGTCCGGCACCATGATCGTGGACCTCGCCGAGGGCCGATTCCGGAGCCAGTCGACCCGCGCCAGCTTCGACGTGAGCATGGCCGGGATGACGATGGAGACGAACGTGACGACCACGATGGAACTGTTACCCGATCCCTGATCCGGACCGCCCGGGACATCGGGCACCGCCGCAGACGGACCGGCACCGGCGGGAGGTAAGTCTACTCCACGACGATCCCGTGGCCCTCGCGGCGCCGGTCGCCGCCGACGCGTCCCACGCGTGGCGCCACCACATGCACCCCGCCGAAGTACAGGCTCTGCTCGGGCCAGAGCGACAAGTCCCACTCCTCCGCGAGCGCTTCCATCGCCTCATCCGGGAATCCCGGCTCGATCTGGAGCTGTTCGCCGTCGAAGTGCATGCGAGGGAAGTTGGACGCCTCGTCGGGCGAGAGTCCCAGGTCGAGGAGGGACGAGACCACCTGGAACACCGCCGACGGAATGCGGTTGCTGCCCCCGGTGCCGAGCGCGGCGAGCACCTGGTCTCCCTCCAGCAGCAGCGTGGGCGACATCATCGACGCCACCCGGTCCCCCGGCTCCGAGGCGTCAAGTCCGGCCGGGTGAAGATCGCCTTCGCCCATCATGTTGTTGAAGTGAATGCCGGTTCCGGGAAGGAAATACGACGATCCCGATCCGTTCGACATGGAGAGCGCGGCGACGTTGCCCTCGGCGTCGGAGGCGTTGAGGTGGGTGGTGCCATGCACGGCGTGGATCAACGGGGCATGGATGCTCTCCAGAAGCTCCGCGTGCGCGGGATCGCGCGGGACCGCCTCTCCTCCCCGGAGGCGGACCGCCTGCTCGAGCGCCCGCGCCGTCGCGGTCACGTGCGCGCGGCTTCCCCAGGCGCAGCGCGACAGATCCGTCTCCTCCTGAAGCAGCAGGCGAAGCGCCATCAGCGATCCACCCAGCGCCGGCGGCGGGTTGGTGAGGACGCGACGCCCGCGATAGTCCACGGAGAGCGGACGGCGTTCGATGACCTCGAATTGTTCGAGATCGGCTCGCGTCATCAGCCCGCCGCCCTCGAGCATGTCGCGTTCGATGGTCTCGGCATGGTCCCCGGCGTAAAACCCGCGCGGATCGCCCGGCAGGCTTTCCAGGAAATCGGCCATCCCGGGGTTGCGGTGCAGCCGGCCCGCCGGTAGAACCCTTCCGTCATCCAGGAAGAGGGCGGTGCCTGCCGGCGAATCCCGCAGCACGGGAAACATCAGCTGAAGCGAGTCCGACACGAACGAGGTGATGACGGTACCGGCCCGTGCGGCGGCGATAGCGGGCGCGACCACCTCCGCGAGCGGGAGCCGTCCCAGACGCCGGTGCACGTGCACCAGGCCCTTCAGGGTGCCCGGAACCGCGGCCGACGCCAGCCCGATGGTGAACTCCTGCGGGATATCCCCGAAGAGGATGTCCACCGCGTAGAAGTCGCGATCACCGTCGTCCGGGGGCCCGGGGTGCGCCCGGCCAGGAGTGGCGGCGATGAAGTCGAAGAGGATCTCCTCCCCGGAAGACGTGCGCGCCAGCACGAAGCCCGCCCCCGCCAGGCTCGCCATGGTGGGCTCCACGAACGTGCTGGTGAACGCCGCCGCCACGACTGCGTCGAAGGCGTTGCCTCCGGCGCGGAGGATGTCGGCGCCGGCCTCGGAGATGAGCGGATGTCCGGAAGAGAGAAGTCCTTGCATGGCGCGGAATCTACTACGGCGGGCGGCCCGCTGTCACCGACCGGGGGAGGGGACACCAGGATCGGCGATGGGCGCATCGTGCCATGTAGGCGCCCCTGATCCCTGGGTAGGTTTCCTCGCCATGTTCGCCGACACCGATCCGCATCGCGGGCGCTTGAAGATGTTCGTCATCGTATGTTATCATGAGAAGCAATTGTGATAACATCCAACGAGGTGTCCCACCCCGTGATCAGAACCCAGATCTCCGTGGATGAGGAGATGTACGCGCGCGCCAAGGAAGCCGCTCGCCGCCAGGGTATCTCGCTGGCGGAACTCTGCCGGAGGAGCCTGGCCGAAACTCTGTCCCGCGAGCCCGTCTGCCATCCCTGGATGGCCTGGGTGGGCGTCTTCGAAGGCCGGCCCGAAGACAGCACTACCGTTGACGACGTGGTCTACGGGCGCGAGTCGCCGTGACGAACCCGAAGGTCTTCCTCGACACGGGGATCCTCATCGCCGCCTTCAACCGGCGCGACCAGCATCACGAGCAGGCGCGCTCCCTCTTCGCGGGTCCCACGCCCCGCTGGCACACGTCGGTGCTGGTGTGGTCCGAGGCGTACTCCTGGTTCCTCCATCGCCACGGAGAAGAGCCCGCCCGCACCTGCCGCCTGTTTCTCGACAACCTCGACGGCCTCGTCGTGCTGGAAGCGACCGCCGACCTCCACCGGGACACGTGCCGCATGCTCGACCGCCTGCGGGGAGCGCGGCTCACCTACGTGGACGCCTCCAGCCTGACGCTCATGGAGCAGCACGGGATCCGGACTGCGTGGGCCACCGACTACCATCTCGCACTGACCGGAGCGGAGGTGCTGCCGCGGGTGTGACCGACCGACGCCCCGACTTGCGGCGCTTGGCTGCCAGCTTCGCCCCCCGAATCGCGATCGGACACATGCGGGCTCCCGCGGCTACACCACCGCCTGCCTCCACCGCCCCCGCCTGAACAGCACCGCGGCCACCACCGCCAGCGTCGAGAACGACACCGTCATCGCGATGAACACGCCGGTCGTCTCGAGTCCGCCTGGAAGCGACAGGCCCCACGCAAGCGGGATCTCCCACAGCCAGAAACAGAAGAAGTTGAGAATCGTGGGCGTCCACACGGCCCCTGCCCCGTTGAACGCAGCCGTGAGCACCATGCCGTAGGCGTAGAAGACGAAGCCGATCGACACGATGCGGAGGCCGGTCACGCCGACGACGGACGCCCCCTCGGTCCCGCCGAACAACCCCACGATCGCCGGCGCGAAGGCGATGAAGAACACGCTGACCGCCCCGAGGAAGGCGAGGTTCATCTTGCAGGAAATCCACGCGGCCCGCTCGGCACGTTCCGGATCTCCGGCCCCGAGCCCCTGCCCGACCATGGTCGCCGCCGCGTTGGAGAGTCCCCAGGCGGGGAGAATCGCGAAGAGGATGATTCGGATCGCGATCACGTAACCCGCCAGCGCCTCGGCCCCGAACAGCGCCGTCACGCGGATGAGGCCGATCCAGCTCGCGGTTGCGATGAAGGTCTGGAGCATCCCCGTCCCCGAGAGCCGCACCAGTTGAGCCATGAGCGCGGGCTGGATGCGCAGATGCGAAGCCAGGATGCGGAGCTTGCCGCCCAGACGGAAGAGCGTGTAGACCTGCACCAGCACCGCCGTTCCCCGGCCGATGGTCGTCGCGACCGCGGCCCCCTGCACCCCCATCTCCGGGAACGGCCCGAGGCCGAAGATGAGCAGGGGATCGAGCACGATGTTGAGTCCGTTCGCGATCCAGAGCACGCGCATCGCGATAGCGGCGTCGCCCGCCCCGCGGAAGGCCGCGTTCTGCAGGAACAGCAGCAGTATGACGACGTTGCCGCCGAGCATGATGCGCGTGTAGGGCGCCCCCGTGGCCACGACGCTCTCGTCGCCGCCCATGATCCGCAGGATGTCCGGCGCGAACGCCACTCCGGCGATGCCGAACACGAGCGCCAGTGCGAGTCCCAGCAGGACGGCCTGCGCGGCCGCGCGCGACGCCCCTTCCCTGTCGCCTCCGCCGATCCGGCGCGACACCACGGCCGTGACCCCGATGCTCAGCCCTATGGCGACCGTGTAGATGAGCGACAGGACCGACTCGGTGAGCGCCACGCCCGCCATGGCTTCGTTCCCCAGCCGGGAAACGAAGTAGATGTCGACGACCGCAAAGAGCGACTCCATCAACATCTCCACCACCATCGGCACGGCCAGAAGGATGACCGCGCGCCGGATGGGGCCGTGGGTGGGATCGCCCCCGGTGCCCCGCACGGCGTGGACGAGGAGGTCCCACCAGGTTTCGGATGCGTGTGCGGGCGGCGGTTTGGGGGTCTCGTGCGGATTCATGGCGGCGGAAAGCTAACGGGATTCGGGCTGGAGAAGTCTTCAGGCCAAGGCTAGACTTGGCCGCCGCTCCAACCGCGAACGAACACTCCACCGGAGAGAAACGCCCATGTCGCAGGCCGCCGATCTCGTCGCACAACTGGAAACGTCCCACGGGTACATCCGGAAGATGATCTCGATCTTCGAGGAGGAGGACGCCGGGTTCGCTCCCCAGCCCGAACTCTACACCGTCGCCGGCCACATCGCGCACGCCGCGGACTCGGTCGAATGGTTCGTGGAGGGCGCCTTCGGGGAGGGTTGGAACATGGACTTCGAAGGCCTGATCGCCGCGGCTCGGGCGGTGGAGACGCTTGATGAGGCCGTCGCGTGGCTCGACCGCGCATTCGAGAAGGCCATCGCGACCTTCGAGGCGGCCTCGGACGAGGAGCTTGCCGCCCCGATCCCCGACGACCGCATCATGCCGGGCGCGTCGCGTTCCGCCATTGTGGTTCCCCTCGTGGATCACACGGCGCACCACCGGGGCGCGCTCACGGTTTACGCGCGGCTCCTGGGCAAGGTGCCGGGGATGATGTACGAGTGAGCCCGGGGAGGGGGACCGCGGCGGTTCCGGCTCCATAACTCAAGGTCAGGCGTCGGTTCCCTGCTCACCCCCCGTCATCCCATTCACCGTCGTCGCCGCCGCCATGTGGGCGATCACGTTGGTCGCGGAGCGGAACACGTCGGGCACGCGGTCGATCCCCAGCAGGATGCCGAGCCCCGCGACCGGCACGCCCACCACGTCGAGCGCGGGCGCCATGGTCACGATGCTGGCGCTGGGCACCGGGGCGACCGTCATCGATGCGAGGAAGATCGCCAGCACGACCGCCGCGATCAGCCCGGCGTCGAGCGGCACCCCGTACATCGCGGCTAGAAAGACCAGTGAGGTGCTCTGGAAGAGCGCGCTCCCCGGACGGTTGATCGAAGCCGCCAGCGGCAGGACCAGCGAGAAGGTGCTCTTCGACAGACCCAGTTTCTCCGCCTCCTGCAGCATCATCGGCAGCGTCCCCACCGACGTCGTCGTGGTGAATCCCACCGTGTAGGTGCCCACGGTCCCGCGCACGAACCGCCCCGGCTTCATCCCGCCGAGGATCCAGACCAGCGGCAGCAGCACGACGCCCTTCAGGATGAAGAAGCCCACGACCACGGCGACGATGAAGACGGCGAGGTTCTGAAGCATCGCCAACCCCGTCTGCGCGACCACCGGCGCCGCGAGACCGAAGACCCCCACGGGCGCCGTCCACAGGATCCAGGTCATCAGCTTGATGAGCGCGTCCCCGAGCGTTTCGGCGAGGGATGTGAGCGCTTCGCGCTTCGCAGCCGGCAGTGTCGTCGCCGCCGCGGCAAGCAGGACGACGAAGATCAGCACCGACAGAAGCGACCCATCGGCGGCCGCCTGGACGGGGTTGCGCGGCACGAGGTTGACCAGAAAGTCCACCACGCCCGGCGTCGCGGTGTCCAGCTCCGTCATGGGCGTCGGTGGCGGCACCGGCGTCGTGAAGGTGAGCGCCAGCCCCATCACCCCCATCCCGATCAGGATCGCGGGAAGCGTCGTAACCCAGAAAAAGCCCACCGCCAGCCCCCCGAGCCGCCCAAGCCTGCGCAGGTTCCCGATCCGCGCAACGCCCACGAATACCACCGCCGCCACCAGCGGGATGACGACCATCTGAATGGCGCGCAGGAACACTGCCCCCAGCGGCTCGACCGCTTCGGCTGCCTGCAGCAGCGCCGGAGATCCGGTCGCTGAGGCGGCGACTCCGAGCCCCAGCCCGAGGATCAGCCCGATGAGGATGGCGCGGGTGTTCATGGCGTCACGCCTGGTGCTCGCGATCCAGCACCCGGTCCCCGATCACGTGCGTCGCGTGCTCCCACTCCTCCTGTGGCGCCGGCCACGCGCGATCCCGCACCCGTCGCAGGTAAGTGATCTGAGCCAGATGGTAGAGGTAGTGTTGCGCCATATGGATGACGTCGGGGCCGAGTTGCGAGGTCGTCTTGCCGTCCAGCGACGTGCGTTCGGCGAACAGGTCGTCATCGCTCTCGCAGGCTTTCACCTCGGCGATGACCTGCTCCTGGATCGTGCGCATGCGCGCCGCGATATCTTCCGCCGGCCCGGGGCGATCCTCCGTGATTACGGGGACGACGCCCAGCCGCTTGAGGAACCAGATGTCGACCCGGTACAGGTGCCGGCAGATCTTGCCGACGCCCCGCACCTTCTCGCTCGGGCTCCAGTCCAGATCCTCGCGCGAGATGCCGTCCAGCACCATGAAGAGGGGTCGGCGCGCGGCCTCGAAGATCTCGATGGTCTCGGCGATCTTGCTCATCTCTAAGGGCCTCTCGTTTCGTGACCTCGCCTCATCGGACGGAACCGACTCCAATCTCGTGGAATGAGGCCGGGAATCACGCTTCGGCGCGGTCGTGAATCCGCGAGCAAACTGCGGTTGTCCGGAGTCCTGCGCCAGCGTACGATCAAGGGCACATCCCACCGTGGACCGGAGCAGGAGGCAGGACACATGGCCGAGCGGTCATCCACCATCGACCCGTCCGCGCATCCCGGCGTCCCACCCGCCGAAGATGCCGCCTGGGAAGGCTTTCTGGCGAACCTCCCCGGGCGCGGCAACGTCTCCCGCCGCCAGTTCATCAAGGGGGTCATCGCGACCGGCGCTTCGGTGTCGGCGTTCGCCTACTTTTCGGGTCCGGCGGCGACGTCCGCGCGGGGCAGCGTTCCGCGCCTGGTCTCCATCAACGTCAATGGACAGACCCGGCGGGTCGACGTGCTGCCGCAGGAGACGCTGGCGATGACGCTCCGCTACAAGCTGGGGCTCACCGGCACCAAGCTGGGCTGCGACCGGGCGGAGTGCGGCGCCTGCACCGTAATGATCGACGGCGTCGCCCACTACTCCTGCTCGACGCTCACGCAACGGGTGCGGGCGCGCGAGGTGGTCACGGTTGAGGGGCTCGAGAGCGCGGACGGCACGCTGCATCCGGTGCAGCAGGCGTTCATCGACGAGCTGGGTCCCCAGTGCGGATTCTGCACCCCGGGACAGGTCATGGCGGCCGCGGCGCTGCTGGAGGCCAACCCCAACCCCACCCGCGAGGAGGCGCGCCGGGCCATGTCCGGCAATCTCTGCCGGTGCGGGGCCTACGACCACTACCTGAACGGGGTCATGGCCGCCGCCGCAAACGGGCAGGCGGTCGCCGAGGAGGTGTCCAATGGCTGAGCTCATCGGCAGGGATTTCGCGCCCCCGGACGTCATCGCCAAAGTCACCGGGAGAGCCCGCTACGCGGAGGATTTCCGCGCCGACGGGATGCTCTTCTGCCGGCTCATCACGAGCCCGATGCCGCACGCGCGGGTGCGCGCCATCGACGCGTCGGAGGCACTCGCGATGGAGGGCGTGGTCGCCATCCTGACCGCGGACGAGGTGCCCGGGATCGAGGCGCCCGGCAACCCCATCCTCACCAACACGCCCCACTTCGTGGGCGAGCCGATTGCCGCGCTGGCGGCCGTCGACGAGACCACCGTCCAGGACGCCATCGCGAAGGTCAGGCTCGACCTGGAACCGCTGCCGTTCGTGGTGGACCCGCTGGAGAGCCTGCGTCCCGGCGGCCCCAACGCGCGCACGGAGGGCAACACCTCGCAGCGGGGAGAGGGAATCCGCGAGGTGAAGTGGACCGAGGAGGACTTCGCCGCCGCCACCGACGGTGAACTGCCCATGGGCGAGGTCACCACGGAGTGGTCGTACGGAGATGTCGAAGCCGGCTTCCGCGATGCCGCGCTGGTGTTCGACGAGACCTTCGTCACCGCCGGCACGTCGCATCACTCGATGGAGCCGCGCACGGCGATGGCCTACTGGCAGAACGGCAGGTGCCACGTCTTCGGCTCGAGCCAGAGCCAGAGCGCGACGCTGAACGGGCTGGCGCGCTACATCGGCATCCCGCCCGAGGACGTGGTGTTCGTGGGCGAATACTGCGGGGGCGGGTTCGGTTCCAAGGGAAGCGCCTACCCGATCATGTCGGTGCCGGCGCACATGTCCCGAAAGACGGGCCGGCCGGTGATGATGCGCATCAGCAGGGCCGAGGAATACGCCATCGGCTCCGCGCGGGCCGGCTTCCAGGGCCGCATCCGCATGGGCTTCCGGCCCGACGGGCGCATCAGCGCGGTCGACCTCTTCATCGTGCAGGAAAACGGGCCCAACAGCGGCTTCGGCGACTTCAACAGCGCCGCCGGAGCCGTCACCATCGTCTACACGCCGCTGGCGATGCGCTTCCGCGGCATTCCGGTGCTCACCAACACGCCCGCGCGGGGCGCGCAGCGCGGTCCGGGCCAGAACCAGATCGCGTGCGCGGTGGAGCCTCTGCTCGACAAGGCAGCGGCCGAACTGGGCATCGATCAGCTTGCCATCCGCAGCATCAACGCGCCCGACTCGAATTCGCTCTACGGCGGAGGCCAGGTGCCGGTCACCAGCGCTCATCTGGGCGAAGCGCTGGCCCAGGGCGCGGAGCGCTTTGGATGGGAGGAGCGGCGCGCCCGCAGCGGCCGGCGCCAGGGATCGCGCGTGACCGGGGTCGGCATCGGCCAGGCTTATCACGGGGCCGGCAACAGCGGTCAGGACGGGCTGCTGCGCATCGCGCCGGACGGCAGGCTGCACATTCACACGGGGGTGGGCAACCTCGGGACGTATTCCTACGCGGCCACCTCGCGCGTCGCTGCGGAGATGCTCGGGTACGACTGGGAAAACGTCGAGCTGGTGCGCGGCGACACTTCCCGCAATCTCGCATCCAGCAGCGCGCAGGTGGGCAGCAACACGACCTTCACCATGACCCGCGCCGGCTGGGCGGCGGGCGCGGACGCGGTGGAGAAGCTGAAAGCGATCGCGGCCATGGAGCTGGGCGGCTCGCCGGACGACTACGACATCGGGGACGAAGTGACCTTCGCGCGCGCCAACCCCTCGCGCCGCATCACCCACGCAAGGGCTGCGGCGCGTGCCATCGAGCTGGGCGGGCGCTTCAGCGGCGAGGAGTTCCCCGACGACCTGAACGACATCACCAAACGTTCCGTGCAGAACCTGGCGGGCAGCGGCCTGATCGGCGTAGCCCGCGACAACCTCCCCCGCCACGACGTCGTGCCCGCGCTCGCCGCCGGCTTCATCGAGATCGAGCTGGACCTCGAGACCGGCATGTACGAGATCATCGATTACCTGGGCGTGGCCGACTGCGGCACCGTGGTGCACCCGATGGGGCTGGCGGCCCAGGTGAGGGGCGGCGCGGTGATGGGGTTCGGGATGGCGTGCCTCGAGCGCCACGTCTACGACACGCGCTACGGGGTGGCGGGCAACATCGGCTTCCATCAGGCCAAGCCGCCGTCATACCTGGACGTGCCCTCGCAGATGGACTGGGACGCCACCGACATCACCGACCCGCAGAACCCGGTGGGCGCGAAGGGGGTGGGCGAACCCCTCATGGGATGCTCGGGGGCGGCTCTGCTGTGCGCCATCTCGGATGCGCTCGGCGGGCACTACTTCAACCGCATCCCGGTCGTCCCGGACATGATCGTGAACGCCGTGGCCCAGCAGCCCCCGTCGCATCGGCCGCTGCAGGTCAACACGCAGTGATCGAGGGCAGGCGCCCGGGCATCGGAGAAGCCCTCGGCCGCGGACCGGGATTGGTATCGACCACGTCCGCCAGAACAGAACCGAGGGAGCGACAATGAAGTTCTTGAAGTCCTGGTGGCCGGTGTTCATCGTCGGGGCCGTCGCTTCCTCCGGCGGCCTGCTCGACCGGTTCTGGGACTGGATCCCACGCGACGTGACGTTGGCCATCGGCGGGATCGGTCTTGTCTGCATCCTGCGGGGAATCGTCACGCCCTTGTTCCCCGGCAGGGACTGAACCGCCGGGCTGCGGACGGCCAACTCACCTGCTCGCGAAGGGCGAATCCCCCGGTGCGCCTGTGCCGCGTCGAAGGCCGGGTGAGGGTGAGCCGATGATGGAGGATTCCGGACGGCTGCGGCGAGAGATCGAGGTGCTCCAGGAGCGGGTCTCAAGACTGAGCACCGCCGTGCTGCGCATCAACGCCAGCCTCGATCTGGACACCGTGCTGCAGGAGGTCGTCGACAGCGCCTGCGCCCTGACCGGTGCCCGCTACGGCGTGATCGCCATCGTCGACGGCGCAGGGCGTATCGAAGACTTCGTTACCTCCGGGTTTACGTCTTCCGAGAAAGACCAGATGGCGGCCTGGGCCGACGGACCTCTGCTCTTCGAGCACTTCCGGAGCCTTGCGGCGCCGCTTCGACTGGCGGACCTGCCCGCCTATGTCCGGGCGCTGGGCTTCTCGTCGGAACTGATGCGGTCGAAGACGCTTCAGTCCGTGCCGTTGCGGCACCGTGACATGCCCGTCGGCAACTTCTTTCTTGCCGGGAAGCAAGGTGGTGAAGAGTTCACGCACGACGACGAGGAAGTCGTGATGCTGTTTGCATCCCAGGCCGCGGCGGCAATCGCCAACGCGCGCGCGCACCGCGACGTGCAGCGGGCGCGGTCCGGCCTGGAGACCTTGATCGAGACTTCGCCGGTGGGTGTGGTGGTCGTCGACGGCCGGACGGGCGAGCCCCTGTCATTCAACCTGGAAGCGCGGCGGATCGTCGAGGCTCTCAGTTCGCCCGGATTACCACCGGTGGAGTTGCTGAATACGATCACCTGCCGTCGCACCGACGGGCGGGAAGTCGCGTTGGCCGAGTTTCCGCTGGCGCAGCAGTTCAGCAGCGCAGAGAGGGTGCGCGCCGAGGAGCTGACCCTCTCGGTCCCGGACGGCCGGAGCGTCACGACGCTTATCAACGCTACGCCGATCCAGACGGAAGACGGCACCGTCGAGTCCGTTGTCGTAACGCTGCAGGATCTGGCGCCGCTGGAGGAGTTGGAGCGGATGCGCGGCGAGCTCCTGGGCATCGTAAGCCATGCGCTGCGATCCCCGCTCATCTCGATCAAGGGTTCGACGGCGACCGTGCTCGGCGCTTCGCCGCCCCCGGACCCGGCCGAGATGCTGGAGTTCTTCCGGGTCGTCGACGAGCAGGCCGACCACATGCGCGGCCTGATCGCCGATCTGCTCGACCATGGGCGCATAGTGACGGGCACGCTGTCGGTCTCTCCCGAGCCCTCGGACGTTGGCTCCCTGTTGGAACAGGCACGGGACACGTTCCTGATCGGCACCCGCCGGCATGCCGTGAGCATCGACGTGCCGGAGGACCTGCCGCGGGTCATGGCGGACCGGCCGCGCATCGTCCAGGTTCTCAACAACCTCCTCGCCAACGCGGCGAGGCGTTCGCCCGACTCGTCTCCCATCCGGATCGGCGCCGCGCGTGAGGGCGTCCACGTGGCGATCTCGGTGACCGACGAGGGCCAGGGCGTACCGTCTGACCGACTGCCGCACCTGTTCCGCAAGTACGCCTCGAACGCGGACACCAACCGGAAGCGCGGGGCGGGATCCGACGATCTCGGCCTGGTGATCTGCAAGGGCCTGGTCGAGGCGCACGGCGGCCGCATCCGGGCCGAAAGCGGGGGTGCGGGACGCGGCACGCGATTCACCTTCACCGTCCCGGTCGCCGAACGGACGGGACCTGCAGCCGACATGGCGATGGACGGTCCGCGCGCCGCCGCGGAAGGGCAGGAGCGGACGCGCATTCTGGTGGTGGATGACGATCCGCAGATGCTGCGTCACGTGCGCGAAGCGCTCACCGAGGCGGACTTCGTCCCGGTGGTGACCGGCGATCCGGAAGAAGTGGCCCGTCTTGTGCGAATACACCGTCCCGGGCTGGTCCTGTTGGATCTGCTGCTGCCCGGGACCGACGGCATCGCACTCATGGAGCGCCTTGCCGAACTGACCGACCTTCCGGTCATTCTCATCTCCGCGTATGGTCGGGACGAAACCATCGTCAGGGCGCTGGACGCGGGCGCGGCCGACTATCTCGTCAAGCCCTTCTCTCGGGCCGAGTTGACCGCGAGGGTGCGCGCCGCCCTGCGCAGGACGACGGGACCCGAGCCGTTCGTGCTCGGAGAGCTGGCCATCCGCTACAACCAGCGGCGGGTAGCTGTGGGTGGCCAGCCGGTAGAGTTGACCCCCACGGAGTACGAGTTACTCCGCGTACTCTCGATCAACGCGGGACGGGTGCTGACCTACGAATCGCTGCTGCGCCAGGCGTGGGGCTCACGGCATCGCGGTTCCACCGACCCGAAGCTCGTGCGCGCGGTAGTGAAGCGCCTCCGCCGCAAGCTGGGCGACGACGCCACCAACCCGACGTACATTCACAACGAGCGCGCGGTCGGCTACCGCATGCCCGGACGTCGAGCCTGAGCTGGCGACGGGGTCCGGGTGCGCGCGCCGGATCACCGGCCTTTTGCGCCGCTGGGCTTGAACCCGCAAGATTAGTCCATATGGACGGGATAGGGATGATGCCGCGTTGGCATCGCAGTCTCTCGCAACGAGACCATCTGAGGCCGGGGGGATCCCCATGATGAAGGACATGATGCCCCACTTCGATCTGGTTCAGCCGACCGACGTCGAGTCGGCGCTGGATCTGCTGCGGGAGCACGGCCGCGACGCCTGGGCGCTGGCAGGCGGCTACGACAGCTTCGACTGGTTCAAGAACCGCGGCAAGCAGCCCTCCGTGGTGGTCGACCTGGAAGGGCTCGACGAACTGAGGGGCGTGCGCGAGAACGGCGAGGGCATCGAGATCGGCGCCATGACCAGCCTCACCGACGTGGAGAACGACCCGGTGGTGCGCGACCGCTACGGCCTGCTCGCGGAGGCGGTGAGCGTGGTGGCCAGCCCGCAGATCCGCAACGCCGGCACGCTGGGCGGCAACCTCTGCCAGGATACGCGCTGCTGGTACTACCGCTACGGCATGCCCTGCTACCGGGCGGGAGGCAACGTCTGCTACGCGGGCGCGCCGGACGCGATGAACCGCGAGCATGCCCTCTTCGGCGCGGACCGCTGCGTGGCGGTGACCCCGTCCGACTCGGCCCCGGCGCTGGTGGCGCTGGACGCGGAGATGGTGGTGCGCAACGCCCGCGGCGAGCGGGTGATCCCGGCCGGTGAGTTCTTCATGCCACCGGGCGTGGACATCACCCGCATGACCGTGCTCGACCCCGGCGACCTGCTCACCGCCGTGCGCATCCCGGCTCGCTGGGCGGGCGCCCGCTTCCATTTCGAGAAGGTGTCGGACCGCAAGACCTGGGACTTCCCGCTGGTGAACGTGGCCGCGGCGTTCCGGGTGGCCGACGGGCGCATCGACGACTCACGCATCGTGCTCGGCGCGGTCGAGTGCATCCCCCGCCGCCTGACCGACGTCGAGGACCTGGTTCGCGGTCGGGTGCCGAACGAGACCACGGCCGACGAGGCGGGCGAACTGGCCACGGAGGGCGCCAGGCCCCTGGACTACAACCACTTCAAGATTCCGCTCGTGAAGAACCTGGTGGCGCGGGCGGTACGGAGCGCCTGAAGCCCAACGCAGACGCGCAGTCGAAAGCCCCGTCCCGCGTTCGCAACGGGACGGGGCTTCGTTTGTGGAATCCGGTGGGTCAGGCAGTCAGCACGGGGCCGGCTCCTGACTTCGAGGCGCTACGGCCGGAACCGAATCCACTTGGTGATGCGCCGCTGGCTCACCTCCGCGCCGTAGACGTTCCCTTCGTCGTCAACGGCAACGCCCTCGGGACCGCTGAACCCCATCGGGTTGGAGATGTCGTCCGGCAGGAAGAAGTGGACCCATCCCTGGTTCGCGTCGCCGATACGGATTCCCTTCTCCCAGCCGGCGTTGCGCTGGCCGGTGAACTGGTTGGGCGCCGGGCTCGACTCGGAGTCGGCCACATAGATGTTGTCGTCGGCGTCGATGTAGATCCCGCTGGGCCGGCCGAATTGCGTCCAGATGGCGAGGAATTCGCCTTCCTGGTCGAAGAGCTGGATGCGGTTGTTGTAGCGGTCGCCCACGAAGATGCGGCCCTGCGAGTCCATCGCCAGGGCGTGCGGATCCCGGAACTGCTTCGGCCCGTACCCGAGTTCGCCCCAGGTCTCCATGTAGGTGCCGTCGGCCGCGAAGCGGACGATCCGGCCCCGGGTGCGGTCGTGCGAGTCCGCGACGTAGATCTGACCGTTGGGTGCCACCACCACGTCCGACGGCTGGGTGAAGTGGGTGGGAGGGTCGCCGGCCTCCCCCGGCGTGCCCAGGGTCATCAGCAGCTCGCCCTCCGGGGAGAACTTGAGCACCGAGTGCCCCGTGGTGGTCGCGCCCGGCCGCCACGCATCGGTCACCCAGACGTTGCCGTCATGATCGACGTCAATGCCGTGCGGCCACGCGATCATTCCGCCGCCGAAGCTCCGCAGCAGGTTCCCCTCCTTGTCGAAGAGCAGGATGGGATCCACATCCGAGCCGACGCAGGTGTTCGCGCCGCAGCGCTCCGCGACCCAGATGTTTCCGTCCAGCGCGATCTCCACCGCGCTGGTGGAGCCCCATTCCCTGCCGTCGGGGAGCTCGCCCCAGCCGTAGACCGGCCGGAAGGGGTTGGTCGTCACCGACTGGGCCTGAAGTGACGAAACCGCGACGGCGAGAGCCGCGACGGTGAAGATTCCAGAAGCGATCGTGGCGCGCGTTCGTCCAGTCATCGGTGGGGCCTCCGGGTAAGTGCGGTGGGGTGATGTGTGCGTTGGGCGATGCTTGCCATCGGCGGCAGGCGGACAACTCGGCCGCCGCGCTGCCTTCCGCACAGGCACGGTACGCACGGGAGTGTCGGGCGACAAGTAGACCTGGTCGAGCGCCGGCATCACGACAGACCGGCCACCGCGTTCCGCTAGCTCCGGCTCCGCCACGCCGCGGCCAGCCCTCGGTCGAACGTCATGAGTTCACGCGGCTCTCGCCGGATGCAGCAGGCCAGGTGCACCAGGTCGCGGGCCTCCAAGCCGCGGTGGCGAGCGGACAGGTTGCGCGCAAGCTCGACGTCGGCCTTCTCGACGGGCCAGACTTCGTCCACCGTGGAACCGACCAGGTCAAAGGCCGCGTCGAGCAGCGGCCGCCTGTCCCGGCGCAGGTAGCGATGGAGGAGTTCCTGGAGCACTTCCGCCGAAGTGACGAGGGGCCTGTCCCGTTCTAGTGACCGGATGAAGAACTCCGTGGCTTCCTTCCGCAGGGGATGGTCGGCGCCCACGAAGTACATGAAGACGTTGGCGTCGACGAAGATCATGTGATGTCGTAGTCCGGATAACGCGTCTCGACGATGATCTTCTTGATCTCCGGCCAGTCCAACTCCCGCGCGCCGGGCGGGTGACGCGCGTCGCACCTGGCCGCGAACTCCCGCAGCTCCTCAACCGTGAACTTGCGCGGGCGTGCGGTCGCCAGCTTCTCCTCGGCAGCCTCGCGCAGCCACTCCCCGAGGGACTTGCCCTCCCGTCGGGCCTGCGTCTGGTAGGCCATCTTGGCGGTCTCTTTCACGACGAAGTGGATGCGGGACATGCTGCTCGCCTCCATGGGTAATGCACCGTTGACCGACACATGGGCAAGTTAGTGGTGCAATTCGCCCTTCGTCAACCTCCGCCCGCCTCCAGCTTCCCGTCCACGAACACCCACCCCGGCAGCACACGGTAGTCGAAGGGATGGCCTTCCAGGATGACGAAGTCCGCGTCCTTGCCCACCTCGATGCTGCCGATGCGGTCGTCCATGTCGAGCAGCTCGGCCGCATTGAGCGTCGCCATGCGCAAGGCGTCCACTTCGGGCACGCCGTTGCGGAAGGCCCACGCCGAGTTGAGGATGGGCTCGCCTCCGAGTCGTCCGATGGGTGACGCGCGACGCGATGCCCCCGGACCGTAGAACGCCACCTTCACCCCCGCCCGGTTCAGGATCGCCGGTCCTTCCATGCTCCACCCCTCTCCGCCCCCGCGGATGTCGGAAGCGTAGCTCCCGGAGTTGCCCAGAATGACGCCCACGTCGGCCGCGGCCAGCCGGTCCGCGAGGCGGTGCGCCTCCACGCCGCCGGTGACGACCAGCCGCAGGCCGTAGTCCTCCGCAATGCTCATGGCCTCCTCGATCTCGACCACCCGGTCCGCGTGGATCATGGCGGGCACCTCCCCGGCGAGCAGCGGCAGCAGCGCTTCCATGCGCGCGTCGTACTCCCGTGTCTCACCGGCCTCCGCGTAGGCGTTCGCCGCGTCGAGGGTCTCACGGATCATCGCCGACGCACTCGCGAGCGTGAGCGGCGCCCCGGAGTCGTCCGGCCATTCCCGCAGCGCCGAGGCGGTGAGCGCGAACACCATGCTGGCGGGCTCGCGGCGCACCATCTCCTCGAAGTCGATGCCCGGCGTCTTGACCACCACCCCGTTGCCACCGGCCAGATTGCGCGTCCCCGGCGTGACGTGGATGGCGGTCACCCCGATGGTCGTGTTCACGCGGTACGACGGGAACCAGGGGTCGACGGCGTACAGGGCGTTCATCTCCGGCACCACCGGCGCGGTGATCTCGTCGTTCTGCACCTGCCACTTGAGGTCGCCGATCCAGTCGTTGGCGAAGGCGCGCGCGATCACGGTGCCCGGCATCACCACCCGCCCCCCCACATCCATGACCGGCATTCCCTCCGGCGGGACCGCTCCCTCCTCCACCCGGATGAACCGGCCGCCCTCGACCACCAGGGTGGCGTTCTCGATCGTGCCGCCGCTCACGGTGAACACATGCGCCCCGGTGATGGCGAAGGCCTCGTCGTCGGCGGTGACCGCGCCGTTCACCGGGCTGAAGGGCCCCACGCTGCGCGGCCGCTCGGGCTGCAGCACCCGGCCGCGCTCGTACTCGAGTTCCCCATCCACGAACACGCGCTCCACCCGGTCCGCCGTCTGGTCCAGGAAGTGCCCGTCGAGCAGCACCAGGTCCGCATCTTTCCCCGCCTCGATGCTCCCCACGCGGTCGTCGAGCATCATCGCCCGCGCCCCGTTGATGGTCATCACCTCGAGCGCCTGCTGGTCGGTCAGGCCGTGGCGCGCCAGGAACGCCCCGTACTCGCGGAAGTCCTTGAAGTGCTGGTTGGACATGTCCGTCTGGATGCTCGCGTACACGCCCGCGTCCAACAGGTCCTTCAGCAGGTTGAGGGGCTCGGGGTCGTTGTAGTACTGGACGATCATCATCGGCCCGATCACCGGCACGACCTTCGTCCCGGCCAGCAGCTCGGTGAGCGGAAAGATCTCCTCCGCGTGCGCCAGCGCCAGCCGGTCGAAGAAGCCGTACTTGCGCGCCAGGCGGAACACCATCATCACCTCGCTGGGGTAGTGCGAGTGCGCGTGCACCATCACCTCGCCCCGGAGCACGGCCGCGAAGGCCTCCAGGCGCTCGTCCCGCTCGGGAGCCGGCCCCTCGCCCGCCGCGTGCGCGTCCTGCTCCGCCACGTACGCCTGCGCGCGCCGGAAGTAGTCGTCAGCGGTGGCGTACCAGCCCATCACCGTCTGCGGCGTCTCCCCCGGGCGCAGGTTGATGAGCGGGCGCACCGCCATCTTCAGGTCCACGTAGGGCTTGAAGATCATCTCCGGCCCCGGCGTGCTCTTTATCTTCAGCGCCACCGACTGGCCACTGGAGATGATGCCGCTCCCGGAACGCGTGATCAGCGAGGTCACCCCCCCGGAGAGGGCCACCTGGATCATGGGGTCCTCCAGGTTCAGGTGCTCCACGGCCTTCCACTCGGCGGTCACCGGGCCCGGAATACGCGCCCGGTTGGAGCGGTCGAGGGCCATGTGGGCGTGTGCGTCGATCAGCCCCGGGATCACGACCTCGGCTTCGTACACGCGCGCGTCGGCGGGAGCGTCCACGGAGGCGCCCACCGCCTCGATGACGCCGTCGCGTATCAGGATCTCGCCGTCCTGAATCGTGCCGTTGGTAGCGGTGTGGATCGTGCCGGCGCGGATGAGAACCGGTTCGGACTGGGCCAGGACTCCGCCCGGCGAGACGGTCACCGCGCCGGCCGCCGCACCCGCCGCCAGCACCACCATCAACGAGTTGCGTCTGCCGTTCCACTTCATCTCTCTTCCTCCTTCGTCAAGCGAGCCGCCGGGGACTCATCTGTTCTCGACGCGATCCAGGAATGGCGCGACCTCGAGCAGCACGATGTCGTCGCGCCTCCGCAGCTCGCGCAGGAAGGGACCTTTGTGGCCCGCCCCGTAGGTCAGCAGAAAGCGAGCTCCTCCGCCCCCGTGCCGGTCGAGTGCGCGCTCGATGTTCGCCCAGTGCGAGGCGTTGATGGCGTCCCAGCCTCCCGGCCCCAGATCGGCATCGAACAGACGGGCGTACACCTGCATGCGGATGTCGTATGCGTCGTCGTAGGCATCGGTGTGGATCCAGCGCGGATCGTCCCCGGAGCCGGCGGCGAGCGCCTCGGCCGAAGCCGCGGCCGCGGCCTGATATTCGGCCCACGCTTCGGCCCGCTCCGGATCCCGCGAATACGCGTCGAGATACGCCGCGCGGAAATCGGACATCGGCTCCGTCCATCCGGCCGTGGGGATGACCTCGAAGCCCAGCTCGCGCGTCAGCGGGAAGAGCGCTTCCATGTACTCGGGAAAGAGGCGCACGCGGGGCTCCTCGACGGAGCCCGACGACTGGTACTCGGCCCACGCCTGGTCCCAGCGGTTGGGCGGGATCTCGGTGAGCCAGTAGTCGGGATCGATCTCGCGCACCAGGTTGCGCACGACTTCGAGGCTGAAGACCTCGCTGGTGGTGTGCCCGCCGTGGATCACCCCCAGGACGACGACTTCGTTGAGATTATCGGCCGCCTCGCCGGCAACGATAGCTGCTTCGCCGGAGGCCGCCGTGGATGACCGCGCATCCCCTGTTTCCGCGACCGGAACCAGCTCCACCAGCGTTCCGGAGAGTTCGTTGGCGACGAACACCCGCTCACCGTCCGGGTGCGCCCTCAGCACGATCGGCTGCTCCCCCACCTCGATGGTCTGCACGACCGCCCGTGCCTCCATGTCCACCACCGAGACCGTGCTGCCGCCGGCATTGTTCACCAGGGCGTAGCGGCCGCCGCCCGGCACGACCACCGAGAAGGGCCGCGGTCCGAGGCCCGGGACCCGGCCGGTGACCGCAAACGAAGCCGAATTCACGAACACCAGCTCGTCCGAGCCGCCGCACGCCACGACGTAGGTGACCTGATCGGGCGTGAGGGCGCCCCCGGGCGGACCCGGACACGCGTCAACCGTGGCGTCCGTCTCCATGTTGAGCAGATCGATCACGGACACCGTGCCGCCGTCCAGGTTGGGCACGAAGGCGTGCGACCCGTCCCACATCACGTCGGCCGGGTAGGGCCGGTCGCCGGTCGCGTGAGACCGCACCGGCACCCCGGTCTCCGTGTCCACGACCCACAGCAGGTCCGCGAACTCGGACGTGATCCAGGTCTCGCCCCGGACCTCGCCCGGTGAGAACAGAGACGGACCCGAGCCGACATTCCATACCGCCCCCGGCACGACTGCACCGTCAGGATCGAGTTTGATGAGGGTGGAGTCCCGGAACTGGCTGACCAGCCAGCCGTCGCCAACCCGCACGAGGTCGAGGGGCGTGTCCCCCGCCTCCCAGCGTGCGACCACCGAGCGGGCCGCGAGATCCACGACCCCGATCTGCCCGTCCCCGCTCAGCGCAACGTATGCGGTGTCGCCGTCCCCGCTGAAGCGGATGCCGTGCGGGGCCGCGCCCACCTCGATGGTGGCTCCGATGCCGTAGGGTCCCCGGGATTCGCCCGCCGGGTCGGGCTCGCCGCACGCCGACACGACAGCCCACAGCGCCGCCAGCGCCAACGGGCTGCGAACACGGTTCCAGGTCATGCGTGATCCCATGCCAACTCCGAGCTTGCGAAACAGGCGTTCAAAGTGTGGAGTATTGGGCCTGAGCGCACCCGACGACCCTCAACCCGGGCACCCTCCCATGTCATCGTCCCGCCACGACCTCCATCTGCACGAACAGCTTCTGCTCCTGGTGCTCCGCGACCGCAAGGGCACCGTGGACTATCGAGCCGGCTTCTACAATCTCGCCATGGGCGGAGCCGTCCTCGCCGAACTCGCGCTTGCTGGCGTCATTCGCATCGAGGAAAGCAAGAAGGCGTTCGTCGAGGCCGCGCCGGTAACCGGCCGCCCCCGGGACGAGATCATGGCCGAAGCGCTGGAGCGGGTTCGCAATTCGAAGAGACGTCGACGCGCATCTTCCTGGGTATCGACCTTCGGCAACCTCAAGCGGCTCCGGCACCGCACCGCCCTCGGCCTCTGCCGCCGGGGCATCCTGCGCACGAAGGAGTCGCAGATCCTGCTCGTCTTCAGGCGCAAACTCTATCCCACCATCGACCCGGGACCCGAGCGCAAGCTCATCGCCGGCCTGCGGGACGCCATCATGGGCGATGGCGACATCGAAGCCGGACTGGGCGTCGTGCTCTCCCTGGCGCACGCCACCGGTTCGCTCCGCATCCATTTCGAGCGCAAGGAACTCAAGGAGCGCAAAGCGCGGCTGAAAGCCATCAGCGCCGGGGAGCCCTTCACCGCGGGAGCCGGTCACCCCGCCATTGCCGCTCAGAAGGCAGTCAAGGCGGCAGTTGCGGCGTCCCAGGCGGCGGTGGCCGCCACTCAGGCCGCCGTCGTGGCCAGCATCGCCGCCTCCTCGTCCAGCTGACCTCGTCCGTCCGACCGATCACCCAACGCCCGAGGGCGCCGCGCGCTCAGCGGCAGACGGGCGGCACGCGCTGAAGAGCCGACCTCACGCGGGCTGCAACGCCTTCAGATCCCGGAACCGGATCAGCCGGCGGCTGTCCTCGTCCCACAGCGCCAGGTTGATGAGCTTCAGCGTGTCGCGAACGCGGACTTCGCGCACCACGTGGAACTCCTCGTTCTCCTCGTGCGCCCTCTGCAGCTTGTAGTTGGGGATGCGCATGCTCATGTGGTGCACGTGGTGGAAGCCGATGTTCGCCGACAGCCACCGGAGCGGGGCGGGAAGCACGAGATACGAGCTTCCGTAGAGCGACGCATCGTAGTAGTCCCACTCCTCGTGCCTGTCCCAGTAGGTCTGCTCGAACTGGTGCTGCACGTAGAACATCCAGACGCCGGCCGTAGTGGCGAAGAGCTGAACCGGCGCGTGGGTCAGCAGAAAGCGCTGGTATCCGATGGTCTCTCCCATCAGAAGCACCACGGCCACCAGTACCAGGTTCGTCCAGAAGACCCCGCGCCACGCCTGCTTCCATCGCGCCGGCACATCCCACGGAAACCGGTGCTTGATGAGGAAGATGAACAGGGGGCCCAGTACGAAGAGCACGAACGGATGCCGGTACAGCCGGTAGCGCAGACGGCGATACCAGGGCCACGCCAGGTACTCGCGCACGGTGAAGGTGTCGATGTCGCCGAAGCCGCGGAAATCGAGATCCCCCGAATGCGCGTGATGGTACGCGTGCGTGCGCTTCCAGTAGTCGTACGGGGTCAGGAGCAGGACCCCGATGCAGCGCCCCAACCACTGGCGCGCCGCGTGCGAGCGGAAGAAGGACCCGTGCCCGCAGTCGTGCTGGATCATGAAGAGGCGCATCATGAACCCGGCGGTGGGCATCGCGAGCAGGACGGTCAGCCAGTAGCTCACCTCCAGGCTGCGCAGGGTCGCGTACCAGAGCACCACGAAGGGGATCGCCGAGGTGAGCAGCTGGCGAACGCTGGCGCCGGTGTCCGGCCCCCAGTAGGGCTTGAGGATGGCGTTCCAGCGGGCGACCTTCTCGCGGTCGGGGGCGGGGGTCATGGGTTGCCTCTTGCGTCGAGCCGGGTCACTCGACGGAGTCGAGTTCGCGTGGGCTGGTGAATGAAGGGGAGGATCGCCGCGCTCAGCGCCGGATCACCTCTCCGGGAAGCGCCGGCGCGTGCACCGGATCGCGGCGCACCTTCGTCGCCTGCTCGAAGGCGTAGCCCAGGGCGAACAGCCGGCCCTCGCTGAAGGGCCGGCCGAAGAACGAGATCCCGACGGGCAGGCGATTGCTCGTGTAGCCGGCCGGCACGATCAGGTCGGGAAGCCCGCTCAGGTTGGCCAGGTTGGTCGCGGACGGCGAAGGGTTGGGAGACGAGGAACCCCGGTAGACCCCCGCCTGTCCGGGCCGGGTCGGCGAAGTGGGATAGACGATGGCGTCGAGGTCGTTCGCGTCCAGCAGCCCCTCCAGGTTGGCGCGCACCAGCGGCAGGCCGTGGTCGTACATGGCCCTGTACAGGTAGTCGTCCGGAGTGCCGGTGTTCAGCTCCTGCTCGAAGAGGGTCCAGCGCGTGGGGTTGGGGACACCGCCCTCGGGCGGAGCCGCGAGGATCTTCGTGGCACGCTCGATCATCTCCTCGAGCGTGCGCGGATATCCCGGCGCCAGGTCGGCGAGGTACGCCTCGATCTGCGGCTTGAACTCGCGCCAGCGGATGGTCTGGTAGTACTGCGCCTTGGCCTCGAGCAGCCACGGCGGGTAGCGCACGTCCACCACCGTCGCCCCGGCTGCGCGCATGGCATCGAGCCCAGCCTCGATGATCCAGTCGACCTCGTCGTCGTAGCCCAGAAAGTCGCGCGCGACGCCGATGCGTGCGCCATCCAGCGCGTCCGCGTCCAGGAATGCGGTGTAGTCGGTCTCGTAGCGCCCCTCGCTGGCCAGCGTCGCCTCGTCGGCGGGGTCCACGCCGACCATCACGTTCATCATCGCCGCGACGTCGTAGACGTGGCGGGCCATGGGGCCGGCCGTGTCGAAGGAGAGCGCGAGCGGCACGATGCCGTCCCGGCTGAGCAGCCCGTGTGTGGGCTTGAGCCCGGCGATGCCGTTGGCGGTGGAAGGGCCGCGCACCGAGCCTCCGGTGTCGGTGCCGATCCCGAGCTGCCCGTAGGACGCAGCGATGGCCACGCCGGTGCCGCCGGAGGAACCGGACGGGTTGCGGGTAAGGTCGTGCGGGTTCCGCATGGGCCCGTCGATGGAGCTGAGCTGCACGCCCGACGCGAACTCGCTCATGTTGAGCTTGGCCAGGATGATGGCTCCCGCCTCCCGGAGCTTGCGCACGATGAACGCGTCGTCGGGCGGAATCGAACCCTTCAGCAGGAGCGACCCCGCGGTCGTGGGCATGTCGTCCGTGTCGACGTTGTCCTTGAGCAACACCGGGATGCCGTGCAGCAGCGACCGGGGGCCCCGGGTGCGTCGTTCCTCGTCCAGGGCCCGCGCCCTCTCGAGCGCACGCGGGTTGAGCGTAAGGACGGCGTTGAGCATCGGCCCCTGGTCGTCGTAGGCCTCGATGCGCGCCAGGTAGAGTTCGACCAGCCCCTCGGCGGTGAGCGAACCCGCGTCGAAGGCCGCGTTGATGTCCGCGATGGTGGCTTCGGAAAGCGGGAGCGACTGGGCTCCCGCACCGGCGGGCAGAACGGTGGCGGCCAAACAGAAGACGAGCGCGCGACGGACGGAAAGACGTGTCATGGGCCTTAGCGCAGGGACCGGAAGAAGCGGTCGGAAATGGTCAGCAGCAACGGCGTGCCCACCGTCATCGTGAGCAGTCCCCCGATCCGGAGGCCGTTGTTCCTGTATTCCGGATCCTCGCCGTGCATCAGCATCACGTATCCGGCGGTGGTCGAGATCAGTCCGGCCATGGCGACGTGAAAGATGCGGCCACGCGATCGCCTCGTGCTTCCGGATCGCGTCGCGGCGATGCCGCCGACGGCGCCGGGCAGGCTTAGCGCAAACACGCCGGTCCCCATCGTGGTCAGAGCTCCACACTGGGTGTCGAACCGCGTGCCCTGGTCGGTGGCTACGGTCCCCACGCACTGCCTCAGGGCCAGGTAGCCGAGCCCCACGCCCAGGGCGTTGGCAAGGATCGTGTTCCCGAACACTTTCGCGGACGGGTGCGGCTCCTCCTCGAGCGACCAGTCCCAGCCTCGCGTCGGAGAGGTACGGAACGGGTTTTGCCGCTCCGGAAGGCTCGGCACCCGCGACTCGATCAGCAGCGCGCCTCTCGCCCCCCGGTCGCCGAAGCGGACGACTGCCTCCAGGGGCGAAAGAACCTCCACCCGATCGATATCGTCCAGCGAGAGGCTCGCGTAGATCTGTCCGGGCTCCGCCACCGCGACTCCGTCCAGGTAGACGGCGACCTCGTCGCAGACGCCGGCTCCGCTGCCCCGGTACTCCACGCACAGGTCGTCGCCGGGCCGGATGCCGCCGCGCACTCGTATGCCGGACACGCCGCCGCGCAGCAGGTCCCCGAGGTGCTGGCCGGTCTGAGCCGCCTGCTCGATTTCCTCGGCGGGAATTTCATTGACGCTGAACCCGGAGGTAAGGCGGCGGCGCTCGACCTCGCTCAGCGCCTCCACGACGAGGGGCTGGAACTGAATGGCGCGCGGCGACATGTACGCCTCGATCCTCAGGTCCCTGCCCGTCTCCACGCCCACGTGCTGCGCGTACTCGCCGTAGGCGATGTGCTCCATGACCACCACGCGCTCGCCCACGGGGACATCGTCGATGAGAAAGGTGCCGCTCGGGCCCGAGATGTCCTGCAGGACTCCGTCCGGGACGGTAATGCGGACCACCACCCCTGCCACCGGCTGGAAGGTGTCCTGGTCGAGAATGCGGCCGAACACGCTGCCCGTTGCTTCCGCCTCCCCCGCCTCCTGGGCTTCGGCCATCGCTGGTAGCAGCACCGGGAGAAGTATGAGCGCGCTACGGAGCCATCTCACTGGATTCACTACCCCTCCCGTGGGCCGTGGCGGTGGAATCCGCCGCCGGGGAATGTACGGCCCCTGCCCTGCCCTCAAAAGATGTTGGCCTCGACCGGGATGTCGTCACCGAAACGGCCGTGGCGGAAGGCGGTCACGTCGACGGTGTGCGCCTCGCCGTCCGCGATCAGCTCCGACACCGCGAGCCCGGTGGCCGGGGCGTGCATAATCCCGTGTCCGGAGAAGCCGCACGCGTCGATCCATCCACGAGCGCCCGGATTGAAACCGATGATCGGGCTGTTGTCCGGGGTGACGCCGTAGTACCCCCACCAGCTCCCGCGGCGGTCGACCCCGAGGTCCTCCCACCAGGGGAAGCGCTCGACGCCAGTGAGAAAAACGTGCTCGAGCCACTCCCAGTTCACTCCTTCGGTGAAGCCGTACGCCTGGGTAAGATCGTCGAGGCCGAAGAGTACGCGGTCGCCTTCGCTGCGCAGGTACACGCCAGTGGCGAGGTCGATGGTGAGGGGATAGGTGCGCGTGTCGCGCACGGGCGCGCTGAGAAAGATGTTGATGCGCTTCGGCCCCACGGGGAGATGCAGCCCGGCCAGCTCCGCGACCGTTCCCGACCACGCACCCCCGGCGTTCACGAAGTGCGCGCACGAGAAGACTTCGCGGCCGCACTCGACCCGCCACCTCTTCCCTTCCGCCCTCACCCCGGTCACGGGGGAGGAGAACCGGTAGCGCACCCCCAGCTCCCGGCCCATCGCCACCCAGGCGTGGGTGGCCATGTGGGGGTCGATCACCCCGTCCCACGGCCCGTAGGTGGTGCCCGCCAGCCCTTCCGTCTCGAAGTCGACGTAGCGCTGGGCGTCGCCCGGGTCGACCACCTCCACGGGCGCTCCCAGGCTCTTCTGCAGCGCGACCGACTCCAGGTGCCGCTCCCACTTGTCGTGGGGCACCAGGAGCAGGTAGCCGATGTCCCGGTAGCCGACCTCGTGGCCGTGGCGCTCCGGGAATTCCCGGTAGACGGGGAGGGAGTACATCGAGAGGCCGATGTTCGCGGCGGTCGTGAACTGGACGCGCACGCCGGCGGCGCTCCTGCCGGTGGAGCCCATGGCGGGCGCCACGTCCATCTCGGCCACCAGCACGCGCAGCCCGCGGCGGGCCAGGTGCCAGGCGCAGGAGGCGCCCATGATGCCGGCGCCGGCGATGACGACGTCGGGGTTCTTCAATTCCCGGACAGCGCCAGCAGGCTGCGGGGATCGACGCTGGTGGTGCCGTAGCGCACCACCCAGTGCAGGTGCGGGCCGGTGACCCGGCCGGTGGCCCCGACCAGCCCGATGGGGCTCCCGGCAGTGACCGTGTCGCCCGCCTCCACCAGCTGTCCGCTCAGGTGAAAGTAGCCGGTCAGCAGCCCGCCGCCGTGGTTCAGGTAGACGATGTTGCCCGCCAGCAGGAAGCCGTCCACCAGCGCCACCACCCCGTCGGCCGCCGCGCGGACCGTGTCACCGGGGACCCCGGCCAGGTCGAGCCCCATGTGGCGGCTGGAGATCTGGCCGTTGAACTCGCGGCCGGTGCCGAAGCCGCTGGTCACGCGGGAGTCGCGCGGAAGCACCACCTGCGGACTCCACAGCCGCGGGGTCGCGTGCGCCTCGCGCGCCACCTGGTTGGCCTTGGCCTGGTCGCTCCGCAGCCGCGCCTGGTCCTCCTCGTTCAGCGGCGACCCGAAGCGCGGCGCCACGGTCAGGCGCTCGTGCTCGTACTCCCCCGCCACGATTGCGATGCGCAGCGAGTCGGTCTGGGTGCGGCCGTCGGCGTAGCTCGCCGTGACCCAGGCGTCGATGGAATCGGTGGCTCCGATGGGAACCGGCGCCAGGCTCACCAGCACGGTGGTGGCGAGTGTTTCGTCGTCTGCGGCGGCCTCCTCGTCCGCGGGCGTCGGCGCGGGGGGCGTCGACACGGAGCCGTCCTGCTGGAAGTGCAGCTCCTCGCCTCCGGCCTCTCCCGCGGCCGACACCATGCCGTCCACCCCCGGCGCCGTCACGCGGATGAGGAAGAGATGGCCCTGAACGGGCAGAGCGGGTTCCCAACCCACCTCGACCGGCGCAAGCTCCGGCAGCGGCGCTTCCCGAAGTATGAGAAACGCCAACCCCAGCACCACGGTCAGGAGCAGGCCCGCGAGCCCGACCCACACGCCTCGGTGCGGCCTCCTTTTTCCACTGGATGCTGCCATCATCATCGCCTGTCCCCTTGCTCCGCCTCTGTTCAGCCCGCCCCGTCCGCTTCCCTGTCCCCTCGGCCGCAGCCGGCCTTCGCGCGGCGTCTCCTCTCATGAGCCGGGTGGGTCTCGAACCCACGACCTACGGATTAAAAGTCCGTTGCTCTACCAACTGAGCTACCGGCTCGACGCAATAATACATGGCAGTCCGCCCTCCGAGCCATCTACACCGGGGGGCCCGGCCCCGCTTCCTCTCCCGTCATCCGGAGTTCCAGTTGCTCCAGCCCGAACGTCATCCGGTGATGGGGCGTGGGGCCGACGCGCCGGATGGCGTCGCGGTGCTCCTCCGTGCCGTAGCCCATGTTCCGCTCCCAGCCGTACTCCGGATAACGGCGAGCAAGGCGGGTCATGAGCCGGTCCCGGCACACCTTGGCCACGATGGAGGCGCAGGCCACCGAGTGCACCAGGGCGTCGCCGCCAACCACCGCCTCGTGCTGCCAGGCAAGGCCGCGCATCGGCAGACCGTCCACCACGACGTGGTCGGGGTGTCGGGGCAGGCGGCGAATCGCCCGCTCCATGGCGCGCGCCGTTGCCCGCAGGATGTTGATCTCGTCGATCTCGCGCGCCGATGCGGCCCCCACGGTGACCGCGACCGCCTGCTCCCGGATCCGCCGCGCCACCTCTTCCCGCTCCTCGCGCGACACCCGCTTGGAGTCGTCCGCTCCCTCCACGCCGACTCCTTCCCGCAGAACCACGGCCGCAGCCACCACCGGACCCGCGAGCGGCCCCCGGCCCGCTTCGTCCACGCCCGCGACCCACGAAAGAGCGCGGCTCCAGAACCCGCGCTCGTAGTGGAGCGGGATCCGGAGCCCCGAATCAACGCCTGGTCCCGGCGTCATCGCCGGCACGGTGTCAGCGGGTGCGCTTCTCCGGAATGCGCGCCGCTTTCCCGCGCAAGCCGCGCAGGTAGTAGAGCTTCGCCCGCCTCACACGCCCCCGCCGCACCACGTCGACGCCCTCGATCCAGGGCGACAGGTAGGGGAAGATGCGCTCCACCCCGATCCCACCCGAGATCTTGCGCACGGTGAAGGTCTCGCCCATGCCCCCGCCGCGCCGGGCGATGCATACGCCCTCGAAGACCTGGATTCGTTCCTTGCGGCCCTCGCGAACCCGGTAGCGGACCCGCACCGTGTCGCCCGCGGCGAAGTCCGGCAGATCGGTGCGCACATGCTCCCTGTCGAGTTCCTGCAGCAGATCGCCCATGGTCCACCCCCTCAGGCGCCGTTCGGCCGAGAAGCGTTATCGATTGCGTAGCGGTTGCGCCACAGGGAGGAATCTCCTGTGCAGCATTAAAAGCTAACGCGAGCCGATTCATCAGTGAAGGCCGGGGTCCGGACGCCAAGTCCCGAACGCCCCGGCGCGAGATGGATGTTTCGCGCTACCGCCCGAACAATCTTCCGAGCGCCCCCACGCCGACGGCGAGGCCTGCGGTAAAGCTCTGGGTGCCTCCCTCGCCGGGTCGGTCCCCGGCCTCCCCGCCCTCGACGCCGAGCGCGGCAAGGGCCAGGCCCGCGGTTCCCGCAGCCACGGCGACGCCGAGGACAACGCTCCGCGTCCTCGAGAACTCGCGCACCTCGATGCTCGCGAGCCCGTCCCGGGCCACCTGCAGGGTGTCGTACTGCACGACTTCGCGGAACGCGCCGATGATCTGCCGATTGCTGGCTTCGAACGAGATGGTATCCCCGAAGCTGATGATCAGCCCCTCGATGGCCACCGTCTCCGGCGGCGAGTTGGGATCGACGATCGCGGACTGAATCGGTACGCGCAGTCTGGCCACCGAACCTACCGGCGCTTCCTCCACCAGACGGTAGGTGTAGCAGCCGGACACAAGCGGCAAACCGCAAACCACAGCGGCGAAAAACGTACGGCGCAACGCGCCCAACAGGTCAGAACGCCACATCGATATCACGTGTCAGGAACTGGTTGAAGGCGTACACGAAATGCCAGGGGTCACCGGGGAATATCCCACCGGACTCGTTCACCAGGTTGCGGTCGTCCACATCCACGATCACATGCACTTCGAGCGTGTCGGACCCCAGCGACTCCGCCTGCACGAACCAGCGCCGATCGACCGAGATGTCGATCGCCCGGGTGAAGGGGACCTCGTGAAGGATGGTGTCCGACCTGACGACCTGGACCCTGGTCACCCCGATGTCGTTCACGCCGGCAACGAACTGCGTGGAGTAGATGACGCGCACCTGCTGGCCCGCCTCGCCGCTCATCTCGAAGAAGATATTGCGAGGAGTAAGGTCCTCGAAGATCTCGCAACCGGAGATGGCGACCAGCGCAACGGCGACGAGCAGCTTCTTCACTGTGGATGCGCGACTCACGGCGGGCCTGTGTGACACCGGCGAAAAGCGGCAGCGGTGGGGGCACCCACGGCGAACCGAGGGCACCCCCAACCTTGTAATCAGCCGCCGCAACCCAGTCCGTTCAGGTGACAGTTGGCCCTGATTTCGATAATGGAAATCGGCAGCATCGTGCCGGGCTGGGACGAAGCGGCGGAGGCGCCCTGCCACTTCGGATCCGTAAGCCCCCAGCGGTACATGTCCGCAAGGCGCAGGCCCTGCAGCATCACGTTCACCCGGCGCGTGTGCTGGAGCATCTCCATCTCGGAGATCTGGCCGTCGTACGGCGTCAGGCCGTCCAGCGCGCGGATGTGGTTGATGTGGGTGGCAAAGCCACCCGAATCCATGCCCTTGAGCGCGTTCTCGGCCAGAATCAGATGCATCATCCTGGCCGATGCAAGCGTCAGGGGCGGATAGATGCCGCCCTTGTCAAGGTAGCTGCCGCCCTTCCACTGGTTCAGCCACTTGATGACGGCCGGGTCATCGACGCCATCGATCGGGTCCTGCAGCGCGATGCCGTTGATGTCGTTCTGGTCGTCGACCGTGGCGATCGACAGGTCGATCTGGTTCTCCTTGCGGTCGTTGACCCAGGAGGCCATGGAGTTGGACCGGCTGGCGCTGGAGAACGTCAGGTTGTAGGTCCAGTCCGCGGCGACGTTCGCAAGCACGTCGCTCGCGTCCGCGCCGGCTTCGGCGGAAGAAACCAGCCCATCCCCGGAGGGCGACGGGTTGATCACGTCCCAGATCGCCCGCGACTGCCTCGCCCGCGCGCGCAACGCCTTGGCCTGGAGGGCCATGTCGGTGGCTCCGACCTCGTTGAAGCCGGAAATGGCGGTCGAAAACCTCTCGATTGCCCCGTCCAGCACCTGGTACATGTTGTCGGGCCCGATGGGAGCTCCGCTCTCGGTCTTGTCCGAGAACGCGAAGTCCTCTTGGATCTCGCCGATCACCATGTACATGATGCCCGAGTAAAGGTACGCCCGGGCCAGATCGGTCTTGATCGCGGTGGAAGGGTTGTTGGCCTGGTGTTCGGTAAGGATCTCGATCGCCTCGTCGCTCATCCAGCGCCCCTGCCCCATGGCGGGGAACGGGCCGTCGATGAACTCGTTCAGCGGATCGCTCACGAACCCCAGATCGAGCGAGAGCCAGGCGTCCCTGGACCCGATCCAGCGCATCTCGTCGGAGGCGACCAGATACGGCTGCCAGGACTGGGAAACGGATGACGAAACGAGGGTGAGCGCTCCGTTGACGACCGCTGACGCGGCCGCTTCGGAGCGGATGTCCTCCTCGACCAGGCTGTTGGGGTTGTTGACGTCCAGGATGTCGCAGCCCCCGAGCGCGAAAGCGGCCAGGAGCGTCGCGGCGCAAGACTTGATGTTTCGGTTCTTCATGAGTCTCTCTCCTGGATCAGAACGTGAAGCGCGTGGACAGCGTGAGGCGACGCGGCACCGGAATGCCCCAGCCCTCCGTCGAGTCCAGGAAATTGCAGCTCAGGCCCGAGTTGCAGCGCCCGAGGACGTTGCCTTCGGGATCCATGCCCGGGTAGTCGCCCAGCATGAAGAGCCGGAGGTTGCGCACACCCAGGTTCACGGTGGCGGTGGAAAGGCCCCAGCCCTCGACGACCGATGCCGGCACCCGGTAGGTGAGCGACAGCTCGCGCCACTGGATCCAGTCGGCGTCGTACACCCCGTTCATCCCGCTCATCGGCGAGAGCCCTTCGACCTCGTGGGCCCACGCGATCGCGGCATCGAGCCGCTGTTGCGCGGACGAACTCGGGTTCAGCATGGCCGCGTAGAGCTCTGCGGAGCGCGGCGTGTTGCGGCCGATGAAGTTGTTGGCCCGCCGGAACATCCCCGACAGGTCCTGCACCTGGTGACCGATCTTGTACTCCAGCAGCGAGTTGAGCTCGAAATTGCCCAGGAACGCCAGGTTGAATCCGAAGGAACCGGCGAAGTCCGGGGTGGGCTTGCCGAGATAGCTGTCGAGCAGCCCCGCTCCGCAGTTGTGGGACGCCAGCCCGCCGTTCGGCGTACCGAAGGTTTCGTTGCCGATCGCCAGCGGTTTGAAGCTGTTGGGGTTGCGGGGCACGCTGAAGTAGTCCAGAGCCTGCTGTTGGGTGGGAGCCACGCACTCGCCGTTGACCGGAGCGAGAATGTTCAGCGGAATGGCCAGGTCTGCGACCCTGGCGCCGAAGAAGGCCCCGGGCGTGTAGCCCTCGGTCAGGAAGTTGCGGTAGCGCGGGTAGCTGCCCCCGGTCTTCAGGGGAGGAGCACCGCCCATGTCGGTGATCTCTTCCTTGAGGTAGGCGGTGTTGGCGAAGACGTTCAGCGAGAGACCCGGCCGCTGCACCAGGGCGCCGCGCACGCCGATCTCGAGGCCGGAAGCCTTCACTTCGCCGATGTTGTCGAGCTGCGTCTGGGTGAATCCGCCCGTCACCGGGAACTGGCGTGCCACCATGGCGTCGGTAACCGTGCGATCCCAGTACGTCGCCTCAACGGACCAGAGATCGTTGAAGAGCCCCAGGTCGAAGCCGAATTCCAACTCGGTGGACACCTCGGGCTTCAACTGGTCGTTGCCCAGGTTGGAGGGCTGGACGCCCGGACCCACCTCGGTGCCCAGCGACGAGAAGGTCGTGAACTTGTCGAAGGCGCCCGGCTGCAGTCCGGAGGTGCCGTACGCGCCCTTGACGCGCAGTGAGGAGAAGGTCTCGCTCTCCCACATCTCGCTGGGTACGACCGCGAAGTTGGCCTTCGGATAGAAGGCGTAGTTGAACGCTTCACCGAACGCCGAGTTCGCGTCCCAGCGCCCACCGACGGTGAGGAAAAGCCAGTTGTCCCACCCGATCTGGTCCTGCAGGTATCCGCCGATCTGCGTGACCCTGAGCCAGTTTTCGTAGGAAGACTCGGAACCGAGCGCCGACAGGGTCTCCAGACCCGGGCCCGGGAAATCGCGTCCGCTTCCGCCCGCGGACTGCCGCTGGCGCAGGAATCCCTGGCCGCCGAACAGGAACGTGTTCTCGATCCGGTCGGTGCTGAAGATGTAGGATCCCTTGACGTCCGCCGTGATCTCCCGGCTGCGGTCCTCGTTGACGTTCCTGCTGCCGTCCGGCGTCGAGCCGGAGAAGCCGTCCACGTTCCAGCGGTAGGGCCGGAAGGAGACCGCGTCGTCGGAGGTGAAGTCGATGCCGAAGGTTCCGTCGAGGCGGAAGTTCTCGGTCGGCGTGAAGTTGATGTTGGTGGCACCCGCGAAGTGCTGCGAGTTCACGAAGTTCAACTGGTACGCGTTCTCGCGCAGCGTGGCGAAGGCCGGCTGGCCGTAGTAGTTGATCTGCCCCAGGTTCGGGTCGGCGTTGGCGAGCCGCGGCTGTGACATCAGCGCGGACGAGAACACCCCGTAGATGTTGTTGGAGTTGTCGGGCGTGTGGTGCTCCATGTCCGAATAGAGCGTGGTCACGCCAATGCGGAGATTGTCGTTCGGGACCACCGTGAAGTTCGAATGGATCGAAGCCCGCCGGTTGGTGTCGTTCTCCGGCTCGACTCCCTCCACCGCGTCGAAGTTCCGCGCGGCATCGTAGGGACCGTCCTCTCTGGCAAGGCGCGCCGAGGCAAAGTACTGGAACACGCTGGAACCGCCCTGAACCGACCCGGAGTAGGTCTGGCCGAAACCGGTGGTGAGGAGCTCGGGGATGAGGTCGCGCTCGACCGGCTCCCAGGGGGAGACCGACTGTCCCCAGCGCGTTGACATCCGGTTCACTGCATCGGCCAGCCTCTTGGCGTCACCGTCTCCGGTGCATCCTGGGCTGGCGCATACCCGCCCGGCGAAGTCCGCGACCGGCAGGATGCGGTTGGTAGGCACCGAGATCCCGGTCAGGTCCGTCTGGAAGGTGAAGCGCGGCGCGCCGACGTTGCCCCGCTTGGTGAAGATCTGGATCACGCCGTTCGAGGCCTCGGTTCCGTAGAGCGTCGCGGCCGCGGCGCCCTTCAGAATCTCGACCCGCTCGATGGACTCTGGAGGGATGTCGTCCAGGCGGGATGGGTTGCCCTGGCCGTTGAAGTTCTGCACGGCGGAGCGGTCCACCCGGATCCCGTCGACGTAGACGATGGGCTCGTTGAGCTGCGAGAGCGACGCCGACCCGCGGATGCGGATGCGGGCGCCTTCGCCGGTGTAGCCCGAGGAAGGCAGCGCCACCACGCCGGGCTCGCGGCCGGCGATGAGCTGGCTGAAGTCGGAGATGGGGGCGTTCTCGAGTTCGGCGGCATCGAGCGTCGCGATGGTATGGCCGAGCCTGCGCTTCTCGGTGGCGACGCCGGTTCCGGTCACCACGATCTCGTCGAGGGCGAGCGCGGTCACGGCGATGGCGAAGTCGACGCTGGCGGTCTCGCCCGCCGCCACCGTCACCGTCTGCGAGGCGGAGCGGTAGCCGACCAGCTCGACGGTGACCGTGTGCTCCCCGGCGGGGGCGTTGAGCAGCAGAAACTGCCCGCTTGAGTTGGTGAGGGTTCCGAGGCCGGAGCCCTCGACGTACACCTGGGCGGAGGCAAGGGCGCGACCGGAGCCTTCCTCCGTGACGCGGCCCGTGATCACTCCGCCCTGCTGCGCGCTCAGGCCGGGCGCAAAGGCCAGGCTGGCGGCCAGCAGGGGAAGCGCAAAGGCGCCCCACACCCTACGTGTTGGACATTGGTTGTGTTTCATGCGCTGCTCCTCTTGCGAAGGGTAACGTTTCCCCGCCACCCCACATCCACCCCGTCCGCGCGCGCAGAATGCGCGGATAATAATTCTGTAAGAACTCAATCCGAATTACCAGTCCGGCACCTCGTCGCGCGCGTGCGTTGACGTTAGCGGCCACCCCTTCCGGGCGGCTCGGATCGACGTGCGGCGCTGATGCGTTCGGCTTCCGCTTCGCGCCAGGCCTCGATGCGCGCGTGGTCGCCGCTGCGCAGCACTTCGGGCACCGGGAGACCCCGGTATTCGGCGGGACGGGTGTAGGAGGGCGCGCTCAGCCGGCGGCCGTCGTAGAACGAGTCCGAAGCCGCCGAGTCGTGGTCCCCAAGCACCCCCGGCAGCAGCCGGACGATGGCGTCCGCGACCACCAGCGCCGCGGCCTCGCCCCCCGACAGCACGAAGTCGCCGATCGAGATCTCCTCGTCGGCGAGGTGGTCGGCGACGCGCTGGTCGACGTCCTTGTAGTGCCCGCAGAGCAGGGTCAGGGACGGTTCCAGGGAGAGCCGCACGGCGTCGCGGTGGGTGAAGAGCCGGCCGCGGGGGGAAAGCAGGATCACCCGGCCCGCCCGGTCGAGAGACTCCACCGCCTCGAAGAACGGCTCCGGCTTCATCACCATCCCGCCGCCGCCCCCGTAGGGCGCGTCGTCCACGGTGCGATGTCGGTCGCGGGTGAAGTCGCGCAGATCGACGACCTGGTACTGCACGGCCCCCGCAAGGGCGGCTCGCCCGGGGATGCTGGTGGCCAGCGGAACCTCGAAGAACTCCGGGAAGATCGTCACGAAGGTCAGCCGCATGGGCGTGCCGGGCTGCGCGCCCGAACCGGCATCCGACGTCACCGCCCGCACCTCCTCAGAGGTCCAGCAAGCCGTCCGGCAGGTCCATGACCAGCCGCTTCCCCTCGCGGTCCAGCCGGCGCACCATGTCGCGCGCGAAGGGAATCAGCGCGGTGCCGGACTCGCGCGCCACCTGGAGCAGATGCACCGGGCTCAGCTCGTAGACCTCGACGACCTCTCCGACCGCCTCCCCGTCGCCGGATTCCACGCGCATGCCCAGCAGGTCGTGGTAATAGACCTCCCCTTCCTCGAGCGGGGGCACGTCGGCAAGCGGCCGGAGCACGTAGCGGCCCGCAAGCCACTCGGCCTGGTCCCGGGAATCGATGCCTTCCAGCCGGATCAGAAAGCCGCGCTTGAAGGGGCGGACCCCCCGCACGCGGACCTCGGCGAACGCGGGATCCGGCTTCTCCCCGGCTTCGTCGGCCAGATGCAACCCCGCTCCGGCGGCGAACGCCTCGCCCGGATCGGCCGTCAGCGGCCAGAGAAAGAGTTCGCCCTTGGTGCCGTGCGCCTTGTTGAGGTGCCCGACGACGAGGTGCGAAGGATGGGCGGAGTCCATTCGGGACCCCGGTACTACCCGGATTCGCCGTTTTCGCCAGCTTCGGCCGCGGCCTGGGCTTCCGCTCGAGCCGCGGCCTGGGCTGCCGCCGCCTCGGCTCTCGCCTCCGCCTCCAGCTTCGCCTGCGCGTCCGCTTCCGCCTGGCGCCGCGCGGCCAACTGCTCCGAGCGCCGGGCCTTCTCGGCGGCCGTATCCGCCTCGCCCACGGCCACGCTGGCGTCCCCGCCCTTGCGCGCCTTGTTCAGCAGCGACCTCACGGTGGCCGACGGCTGCGCTCCCCGGCCCAGCCAGTAGTCGGCGCGCTCCAGGTCTACGACCACGCGGGCAGGCGTGGAAAGTGGCTTGTAGTAGCCGATGGTCTCGACGAAGCGCCCGTCACGCGGCGAGTCGCCGTCCGCCACCACCACGCGGTAGTGGGGAGCCTTCTTCCGGCCCATTCTGCGAAGTCGAATTCGTACCGACATGTGTCTCCTCGGGTTCTTGCCTGCCCGCCTCTCCCGGGCGGTCAGCGCATCTGGTTCAGCGGGGGCGCCATGCCCCGCATCTGCTTCATCAACTTCTGCATTTCCTTGAACTGCTTCAACAGGCGGTTGACTTCCGACACCGGCCGGCCGCTCCCCCGGGCGATGCGGATGCGGCGGGAGCGGTCGAGGAGGCGCGGCTCGCTCCGCTCCGCGGGCGTCATCGAGAGGATGATGGCCTCCACATGCCTGATCTTCTTCGGGTCGACGTTGCCCACCGGCAGTTTGCGCCTCATCCCGGGGATCATCTTCATGACCTGCTCCAGCGGGCCCATCGCCTGCACCTGGCGAAGCGCCACCAGGAAGTCCTCCAGGGTGAAGCGTCCCTTGCGCAGCACGTTCTCCTCGATCTGCGCCTGGGCCTCGGCGTCGATGGAGCGCTGGGCCCGCTCCACCAGCCCCACCACGTCGCCCATCTGGAGGATGCGCCCCGCCAGCCGGCGGGGATCGACCCGCTCCAGGTCGTCCAGTCCCTCGCCCACGCCCACGAACTTGATGGGCCTGCCGGTGACCCCGCGGATCGAGAGCGCCGCTCCGCCGCGCGCGTCGCCGTCGAGCTTGGTGAGCACCACCCCGGTGAGGCCCAGCGCCCGGTCGAATCCGCGGGCGATGTTCACCGCCTCCTGTCCGGTCATCGCGTCGGCCACCAGCAGCACCTCGGTCGCCGCCAGCTCCGTCCGCAGGCGCCCCAGCTCGGCCATCATGGGCTCGTCGATCTGCAGGCGGCCCGCCGTGTCGACTATTAACGCGTCGCGCCCGCGCGCGCGGGCGTCATCGAGCGCGGCCCGCGCCACCTCCACGGGGTCGTC
The DNA here is from genome assembly GCA_028819075.1 of Gammaproteobacteria bacterium. Taxonomy (NCBI): domain Bacteria; kingdom Pseudomonadati; phylum Pseudomonadota; class Gammaproteobacteria; species Gammaproteobacteria bacterium. The sequence goes on along the minus strand of JAPPMM010000017.1, from coordinate 8,693 downwards.
GCCGCGCGCGCCCGCCAGCACCGGCAGGTCCGCGCGCCCGCACAGGGTGCGCAGCTGCTCCCCCGCCGCCGGGCGGTACACGTCGCACCCGGCGAGCAGCGGACGGCGCCCCTCGCGCGCGATCAGGTGCGCCAGCTTCACGGCCGTGGTGGTCTTTCCCGAGCCCTGCAGGCCGGCCATGAGGATCACCGTGGGCGGCTTTCGCGCCCAGGTCAGGTCGGCCACCTCCTCGCCCAGCAGCCCCGCCAGCTCGTCGTGCACGATCTTGACGACCTGCTGTCCAGGCGAGATCGAGCGGATGACCCCCTCGCCCACCGCCCGCTTCTCCACCCGCTTCAGGAAGTCCCGGGTGACCTTGAAGTTGACGTCCGCCTCGAGCAGGGCGCGGCGCACCTCCCGCAGCCCCTTGCGGATCATGGGCTCGGTGAGGATGCCCCGCTGGCGAAAGCGCCCCAGGGCCCTGTCGAGCCTCTTTCCCAGGCGGTCGAACATCGATCAGACGTGAATGATCTGCTCGCGCCGGGATCCGACCGAGACGATCTCGATGGGGACTCCGGTCAGCTCCTGCAGGCGGTCGAGGTAGCTGCGCGCTTCAGGCGGAAGGTCGGCGATGTGACGGGCCTCCGTGGTCGGCAAGCGCCACCCCGGGTGCCGCTCCAGCACGGGCTCCACCCGGGACAGCGACCACGTATCGGCGGGAAACTCCGTGGTGAGATCGCCGTCGACGCGGTAGCCGGTGGCGATCCGGATCTCGTCCAGGGAGTCGAGTACGTCCAGCTTGGTCACCGCCAGGCCGGTGAGCCCGTTCACCCGGGCCGCGTAGCGCGCCTGCACCGCGTCGAACCAGCCGCAGCGGCGCGGCCGGCCGGTGGTCGCGCCGAACTCCCCGCCCAGTTCACGCACACGCTCGCCCATCTCCTCGTCGAACTCGGTCGGCAGGGGGCCGTTGCCCACCCGCGTCGTGTACGCCTTGACCACGCCCAGCACCGCGCTGATGGCGGTCGGGCCGATCCCCAGCCCGGTGGCGGCCGCGGCCGCGGTGGTGTTGGAGGACGTCACGAAGGGATAGGTGCCGTGGTCGAGGTCGAGCGCCGTCCCCTGCGCCCCCTCCATCAGGACCGAACGCCCGGCGGTGAGCGCTTCCACGATCTCGCGGCCGGTGTCGGTGGCCAGCGGCAGGGTGCGGCCCGCCAGTGCGAGCGCCGCCCATACCCGGGCCTCGAGCTCCGTGGCCGTGAACTCCCCGACCTGCAGCTCCTCCACGGCATCCCCCATGGCCCGCTCCACCAGACGCTCCAGGCGCGAGGCATTGCCCAGGTCGGTGACGCGGACCCCGCGCCGCCCGGACTTGGACACGTAGGCCGGCCCGATTCCCTGTCCGGTGGTGCCGATCTTCTCGCGGGCGCGTACTTCCGCGGCGTGGTCGAGCGCGCGGTGGTAGGGCAGCAGCAGGTGGGCGCGCTGGCTGATCCCGATCCGCCCCTCCAGCTCGATGTCGCGCTCCACCAGGGCATCGTACTCCGCGAAAAACTTCGGCAGATCGAGGACCACGCCATTGCCGAGCAGACAGCGCTTGCCGGGGTGGAGGATGCCGGAGGGAATCTGGTGCAGGATGAACTCGTCGCCGTGCACATGGACGGTGTGACCGGCGTTGGCGCCCCCCTGGTAGCGGGCGACAATATCAGCCGACTCCGCCAGCACGTCGACGATCTTGCCCTTGCCCTCGTCGCCCCATTGGCAACCCACCACGACCGTGCAGCGGCCTCGGGCGGCGTTCGTCGACAAGATCAGGCTCCCGGCGGGTGCGGTGTGAGGCGGTTCGAGCCCGTCCTCATGCGGAGGCGGAACCGGAAAGCGCGCGCTCCGGCCGGAGCAGCCCGGCCCGGCGCAGAACGGCCTCCGTCGCCCCGACCTTGCCGGCCGGGAGCGGCCTGAGCGGCGGGCGGGGCGCTCCGCCATGCCCTCCCAGCAGATCCAGCCCGGCCTTCACCCCCGGCACCCCGAATCCCGCCACCAACTTCTTGTGGACCGGCGCGACCCGCTCCTGGAGACGGCCCGCCTCGCTGGTGCGCCCTTCCGCGAAGCGCTGGAAGATCCCGGCGCTCTCGGCGGGAGCCAGGTTGGCGACTCCCAGAATCCCGCCCGCCGCGCCCAGCTCCAGGGCGGCATACAGCCCTGCGCCGTTGCCGACGATCACCGCGAAGTCGCGCCCGGTGCAGTCCAGCAGTTCGGCGACCTTCTCCAGGCTTCCCCGTGAATCCTTGATCCCGACGATGTTGGGATGCCGGGAGAGTTCGGCCACCAGCCCGGAGGGGAAGTCGAGGGTGCTGAAGCGCAGCGGCGCCTGGTAGATGAGAACCGGCACCGGGGAAGCGTCGGCCACCGCGGTGTAGTGGTCGCGCACGGCCTCCGGCGTCATCGCGCCCAGGTAATACGCGGGGGGCTGCACCAGCACGGCGTCGGCGCCGGCGTCGGCGGCCTCCCGGCCGAGCCTGATGGTGCCGCGTGTGGACTCCACCCCCGTCCCGGCGATCAGCAGGCGGTCGTCGCTCATGACGCCGGCCGCCGCCTCGATGAGGCGCCTGCGCTCACCGCGGCTGAGCAGCACCGCCTCTCCGGTGGATCCGGCGATGACGATTCCGTGCACCGGATGCGCCAGCCAGCTCCGCAGGTTGGCGCGCATCGCGACAACGTCCACGTCTCCGGTCACGGGGTCGAAGGGCGTAACCGCGGGGATGAAGACTCCGGCCAGGTTCATGACTCCGTTTCCTCCGTCAATGCTCGGGCGGTGCGCTTCCAGTCGAGCCCCATGCGCGACCGCACCTCCGCCATGGTTTCCCGGGCGATGGCCCCGGCCCTCCGCGCTCCATCGTCGAGAATCCGCCGCACCTCCTCGGGGTGCGCGCGATAGTGCGCGGCGACTTCCCGCATGGGGGCGAAGGCCTCGTCGATCTCTTCGGCCAGCATGCCCTTGCACTGGACGCAGCCGCGCTGCGCCGTGCGGCACTGGTGGGCGATGTCGTCGAGGCGCTCGTCGTCCGCGAAATGTTCGTGCAGCGAATAGACGTTGCAGACCTCGGGGCGGCCGGGGTCGGTCTTGCGGATGCGCGCCGGGTCGGTCACCGCCGTGCGCACGCGCCTGCGGATCTCGTCGGGTTCGTCGAGGATGCCGACCGTGTTGCCGAGCGACTTGCTCATCTTGGAGCGGCCGTCCAGCCCCACGATGCGGCCCGCGCGCGGTATGTAGGCCTGGGGCTCCGGCAGGTAGTCGCCGAAGCGGGCGTTCCACTTGCGCGCGATGTCCCGGGTCAGCTCGAGGTGCTGGCGCTGGTCCTCCCCCACGGGCACCACGTCGGCGCGGTAGATGAGGATGTCCGCGGCCTGCAGCACGGGGTAGTTGAGGAGGCCGACCGGCACCGACTCCATGCGCTCGGACTTCTCCTTGAACTGGATCATGCGCTCCAGGTCGCCGATGGGCGCCACCGAGTTGAAGAGCCAGCTCAGCTCGGTGTGCTCGGGGACGTCGGACTGCACGAAGATGATGGAGCGCTCGGGATCGAGCCCCGAGGCCAGAAAGCTGATCGCGAGATCGAAGACCGCCCCGGGAAGCGCCGCGGCATCGTAGCGCCCCGTGATGGCGTGCTGGTCCACGATGCAGTAGATGCAGTCGTAGTCGTCCTGCATGGCGGCCCATTGGCGCAGCGCACCCAGGTAGTTGCCGAGGTGGGCTTCGCCGCTGGGCTGCATTCCGCTGAAGACGCGCGATCCCGGCGGGGGCCGGGTGCTGGCGTGGGTCATGCGCGGGTTCTTCTCGGGTTACGGGCGCCGACGGGACCGGGATCGGCGGATGGGCTCATGCCCGCCTGCCCGGGAACGGAGAAACGTCGCCACCAAAGTAGCATCCCCGGGGATGCCATCAAACCTGGGTCCGGCATGAGAATCGGACCCGGCGGGAACCGGGTCCGATGGGGTCCTGCGTTGTGCGGCGCCGCGGCAGGGGCGGGCCTCGGGTCGCGACTCGTCAGGCGCGCGCCTTCACCTCGATCCTGCGGGCGCGAGTCTCGGGCGCCTTCGGGACGCTGACCTTCAGCACCCCCTCGCCGAAGTCGGCGTTGATGCCCTCGATGTCCACCTTGCGCGGCAGGGTGAAGGAGCGGCTGAAGCTCCCCGTGATCCGCTCGGAGATGTGCATGTGGCGCTCGGTGTCCTCCTCCTCGCGCTCCTCATGCTTCTCGCCCCGGATCGTGAGCACGTTCTCCTCGACCTGGATCTCGACGTCGTCGGACGAGACGCCCGGGAGTTCCGCGGTCACGAGGATCGAGTCCGCAGTCTCCGCGACGTCGACCGGGGGCACCCAGTCCGTGTTGATGAAGGCCCCGAAGGGAAAGGCCGGGCCACTCGGAAGAGCGGCGTTGAAGGCCCGCAGCACCTGCGAGGGCGAAAGCGAACGATACCTGGCGATGGTCGTCATGTGTGTTCTCCATTGGATTCTTGTGACTGAAATCCGCGTCGTCAGGCTTCCTGATGCCTGAGCTTGTCATGCGCGTTCGGCCCCGGCAGTGGCAGGGAGCGTGCCAGCCCCGAGTCTGCCATTTTGTCAGGTGGCGGATGCGCGGGATGGGGCGGGGTTGCGATCCGGGGGACGAAAGGCAAAAGTCTGCCAAAATGGCATGGGGTCGCGAATCCACATCTTATGCGACCAATGAACTTACGGAAATCGTTGGCCCGATTCCCGCTATTCTGTTCCCGCTGATTGCGCTAGGAGGCCATGCGCCCGCGCTCCGCGAGGGCTTTCCTGAGCTTGTCCTCGTCGGCCCGCTGATAACACTGAAGCACCGTCTGGGCCGTCTTCCAGCCGCCCAGCTCGCAGAGCACCTTGAGGGGCTGGTCCATGAGGTCGCTAGCGAACTTGCGCCTCAGCGAATGCCAGCCGCGCCCCCGCTTCGGTTCCAGCCCGGCGAGCGCCTCGGCCTTCCTCCACCACTTGGCGACCAGGCATCGGTGCATGCACTTCGTGGGGTTCTTCGGCGCGGGCAGCAGCGGAGCGTTTCCGATCCCCGGGTTCCGCCTCCGCGCCTCGTCGAGGACGGCGAGCGCCTCGTCGGTCAACGGGGTCCGGTGCTCGTAGCCCGTCTTCTCATGTTCGCCGCGCCACCGAATGACCCCGGTTCCGAGGCCGATGTCCGACCACCTGAGTTGGCGGATCGCGCCGATGCGGTGCCCCGTCTCGTGCGCCAGGACCAGCGCGACGCGGAAGCGCCAGTCCATCTCCCGCGACGCCTCCAACAGGGCTTCGTACTCAGCGGCGGCGAGCAGCACCCGAGTCGGGTTCTTCTCCCTGGGCGGCTTGAGGCCCCTCAGGGGATTGGCTTCGAGGAGGAGCCTTCCCTCCTCGTCCCTCGACCGCCCGGCCCAGTTGAGGACCGCGAGCAGGAACCTCAGGTCCCGCTCGACCGTCCGGTCGGACACGGGCTCGCCGCTCGGACCGACCTTCCCCGCGCGCCGCAACCGGATGAACCGGTCCCAGTCGCGCTGCGAGAGCGTTCCCGGCTTCCGGTCCCTGCCGAAGCACGCGAGGAACATCGCCATGGCGGCCCTGTCGTGCAGCCGGGTGTGCCTGCCCTTCGCGGGCGTCACCTCCTCACCGTAGATGTCAAACAGCTTTTCCAGCGTGAGCGGCTCGGACTCCGCTTCGGCCTTGCCGTTCGGCGCGTCGATGAACCCGGCGGCGAACTGATCTGCCTGCCTCTTCGCGCGCCGCCAGTCGCGGTGTTTCAGCGACCGGGTGAGCCTGCGCCCGTTCTCGCGCCACTCGATCTGGAAGATGCCGGTCTTGGGATCGGGGAACACCCTTACCCGGTTCCGGCCCCATTCGCCGGCGCCGTAGCTCCGGCGGCTTCGTTTCGTGCGTGCCATCGTTCGATTCCTCCTCGAAGACGGACTGCACGATCTGCGCGAACGAAACTTCGCCGGGAAGAGGCGTCTTGACCAGTGCCGGCACCCCTTTGACAGGGATGCTACTTACCAGGGTAGACGGCCACCGGGAGGACAATTCCGTGCCCCGGCGTCGCCCTTGGTGGGTTGCCCGTTCGCTCGGGAAAGCAAAGGATAAGGCCCGCCATGACCACCAACACCCCAGACTTCAGCAAGCTCGGGGCCACTTACCAACGGTTCGCCATCAGCGTGGCTCCAAAGCGCCGCGAAGCGGATCGCCCTTCGCGCTGGAGCCTGAGATAACGACGCAGTGAACTCAACGCCTCACTGTCGGGGAGGTTCACAGGCGCCCCGTCTGGATCCGGTACCGCACGACCCGTTCCACTCCCAGCTCGTCCGCCGTCACTGCCCACACACGGTCGCCGTCGAATACCGGGGCCGGGAAGCTGGAAAACTCGTCCGGTGTCACAACGACGCCCAGATAGGTCCCGTCCGGCTCGAAGACATCGTACCGGGCCTCTTCCTCCCAGATTATCGAAAGCGACCCGGGATCGCCGGGATCGTGATCCACGTTGTCCACCGGTCGTCCCTCGGTCCACAGCCGCACCCAGATGCGCCCGTCCCGGCCGGCCAGCAGCTCCCGGAAGAACGGTTTGTGACTCGGAATCGCCGGACCGTCCCACTCCCAGCCCGGGAGTAACCGGCGTATGCTCCCGACGATGCGTTCGCGCTGGTAGGCCCGCTCCGCGGTCGACGCGGGGACCGGGTCCCGGCTGCGCTCGATCCGGAGTACGCCGTCGTTGCGGGCGAGGTCGATTCGGTAGTCGGAGGAGAGGCCGGTGAGGAAGTGGCCGCTCGGGTGGACGGTCCAGAGAAACCGCGGAGTGAAGGGGACGCCGTAACTCAACGACAGCCCGGGAGCCTCAGCTCTCACGAAGGGCGGTTGGTAGTCGTTCGACGGTTCCGGAAGCGTGTCGAGAGGCGTCCCGTCCAGACCCAGAACGATGATCTGCATGACAAGCGCACGCCCGGGTGTCGGATCGCTGGCGAGTAGTAGAGTCCGGCCGCGGGCATCGGTGTAGAGCGGTGCCCTGGTTTCGGCACTGGCCGAATACCTCCACAGGGCCGTCTCCCCCGGGCCGGGACCGAATACCGTGACGCGCTGGTTCTCGGGGTCGCGCACAGCGAGGCGTCCGCCGGGCAACGCAGCAATCGCCTCGGCGCTGCTGAACTCGCCGGGGCCCTCACCCCGGCGTCCCAGGGTTTCGAGATAGACTCCGAGCGAGTCGAAGACGCGGACATGCTGCTCCAGCCGGTCCAAGACGTATACCGTGCCGTCGTCGTTCACGGCGACCGACCCGATGCGCCCGAAGAGATACTCCTCGGGCCCGTCGAGCATGCCGATCGTGATCTCCGGCACGAGCGTCGCCTCCTCGACCCAGACGCTTCCGGCCAGCGTGCGAACAACCCCGGTATCGCCGATGGTTTCCACGACGGTGTCGAGCATCCGGTCGGAGGAGCGCGCGTCGGGTCCGCAGGCGATGAGGAGAGCGGCGGTTGCCGCTGAAACCAGTCCTCCGATACGCGAGCGCGGGTGAAGTGGCCGATCGCCTGGGGCCTGCTTCGCTTTCCTGGGGGTCGTTCGCATGGCTGCACCTACACGTTGGCTCCTTGGCGTCCCTGTGTGGTTGGACAGTACTTGGCTTGGAACGATGCGCCAACTGCCTCACCGGCGGTCGTGCGGTCTGGAATGCGCTGGCGGAACGGCTGCCTTCACCGCCTCGTCGAGATGAGGGCTTTGCTCCGGTCGGGCCTCCCCGGAGGCATGATCGACAGCTATTCGGTATGGCGTTCGAGTCGCTTCGGCGGAGTCGGGATTTGAACGCCCGTGGACGTGGCCCGTTGCCGATCCAGGAGTGTCCGTGTGACATCGGGGTCGTTGTGCATGAAAACCGCGCTTGGATGTGACACGCCTCCGATGCCGCATGTTGCTGGAGTCGTTGCGTTTGTGACGAATCCGCCGGAGCGGCCGGTGACGGGCGGACGCTTGCGTCCGTTGACGGGAGCGACCCGGGTGTTCGGCACGCCTCACACGCCACGGCGGCGGTTGGGATGTGCAGGCCATCCCCCCCTCGCCTGGGGTCGCTCCCGGTCCAGCAATCCCGCGCGGGAAGGCCAAATCCGACATGCCTGGCCGCACACGCACGGACAACGTCCGCCCCGACCATGGCCCCGGCCTAGGCAGCACCGCGGCTTCGGCTGGCGAGTTGGTGATGCCCCGCCTCGAAGCGGCGCCCGACCCCCTTCCTGGAAGGACTGCTGGTTGGGAGTGACCCCGCAACGGCGGGGAGGATGGGGCTGTCCGGCTTCATCCTCCCCGGTGCCGATTGAGGCATGCCGAAATGGGGGGTCGCTCCCAGCCACGTCCAAGGAGCGCGGATCGGCACCGGCGCTCCGCTGGCCGTGGCGCAACCGCCAGCGTGCCCGCGACATCGACGACCGGGGCCGTGTCCGGCCGAACGGCCATTTCATGTCCGGCGACCCCCAAAGCGAACCGGACACGCAGGACCAGCCACCTCCACCCGCATCCGGCAGTCATTGCAGGGCGGGGTGGGGAAGGACTCGACCCCGGCGGAAGGAACGGACGAAGTCCGTGCCGGAGGCCGGGGGGACCGGCGCCGAAGCGGTGGCAACGCCGCCGACACCGCTCGCCGGTCACTCCGCGGACTCAGCCGCGAAGCCGACGGGCATCGACCGGC